>NZ_JALPKP010000021.1:0-89270 GCF_051383635.1 Geodermatophilus sp. CPCC 205506
TTGACCGCGCCGACGCGGCTGGCCGGCTCGGCCGCCGCCGCCCGCCGCGAGCTGGCCGGGGCCGAGACCGGCCGGGATGCGGCGCTGGCCGCGCTGGCGTCAGACCGCGAGCAGCTGCAGCGGCGCACCGCGGAACGGGCGGCGCGGGAGGAGGCGCTGCGCGAGCTCGCCGCGCGGCTCGACGCCGCCCGCGGCGCGGACGCCGACCTGCCCGCGCGGGTCCGGCGGCTGACCACCGCCGCGGAGCGCTGCGAGGCGGTCGTCGCGACGGAGGCCGAGGAGCTGCGGGCCCGTGCCGCCGCCGACACCGCCCGCGTCGCCGCCGAGCGGCGGGCCGCCGCCGCGGCGTTCGACGACGTGCTGGACGCGGCCGGGGCCCTGCTGGAGCCGGGGCAGCTCGCCGCGGTGGAACGCCGGCTGGCCGAGCACGACTCCGCCCGGTCGGTCGTCGTCGCCACCCTCGCCGCCGCCGAGCTCACCGACCTGCCCGACCGGCCGGACGTCGCGGTGCTGGAGCGGCGCTGCGCCGAGCTCACCGCCCGCCGCGAGGAGGCGGTGACCGCGCTCGACCAGGCCCGTCGGTGCGGCCGCGCGCTGGACGGCCTGGCCGGCGACGTGGTCGCCGCGGAGGTGGAGCTGTCCGAGCGGCGGGCCCGGGCCGAGCAGGTCGCCGGCCTCGCCGACCTGGTCAACGGGCGCGGGGCCAACACGCTGCGGATGCGGCTGCAGTCCTTCGTGCTGGCCGCCCGGCTCGAGCAGGTCGCCGAGGTGGCCAGCCGGCGGCTGCAGGAGATGTCGGGCAGCCGCTACACGTTCCTGCACAGCGACGCCCAGGGCCGGCACGGCGCCCGGGGCGGGCTCGGGCTGGACGTCTTCGACGAGTACACCGGCGCCCGCCGGCCCACCAAGACGCTGTCGGGCGGCGAGAGCTTCATGGCCTCGCTCGCCCTCGCCCTCGGGTTGGCCGACGTGGTCACGTCCGAGGCCGGTGGCGTGCAGATGGACACGCTGTTCGTCGACGAGGGGTTCGGCACCCTCGACGCGCAGGCCCTGGACGCGGTGATGAACGTGCTCGACGAGCTGCGCCGGGGCGGGCGGACGGTCGGGGTGATCAGCCACCTCGAGGAGCTGCGCACCCGCATCCCCACCCGGCTGGAGGTCGTCGCCGGGCGGCAGGGGTCACGCCTGGCCGGCTGACCCGCAACAAAGTGACGGAACCGTCACACCGCGTGTCGGGCCGGTTCCGCAAGTGCGCTTGGCTAGCCTGCACTCACTGAGCGTCACCCTTCTGGTGCGGCACGGCTGCCGCGGGCCCAGCGGGGCGCACCCGGGCGCGTCAGCGCTCAGTACGTCCACGAGTCGAGGTCACACAGATGAAGCAGCGGTCCCGCCGCGTCCTGATCGGCCTGGTTGTCCTGGTGGCCGTCGCTGGCGCCGCGTTCGTCGTCTCCCGTAGCGGGCAGGACGTCGACGTCGAGACCACGGCCGTCCTGCCGACCATCCCCGCGGAAACCGGGGCGGACGGGTCCACGACCGGCGCGTCGCCGGCCACCGCCACGGCAGCCGGCGAGGAGGACGAGGAGCCCGATCCAGCCGCTGAGTCGCCGGCGCTCGACACCGAGCGCCCGACCGAGGCCGACCTCGTCGTCACCTACAGCGGGTTCGACGTCGCCACTGGTGCGGTGCTGGTCGGCGCGTACGTCGCCGGTCTCCTCGAGGACGGCGGTGAGTGCGGCCTGACGCTCTCCGACGGGACGACCGAGCGGACGGCGACGGTCGAGGCCGTGCCCGACGCGCGGACGACCAGCTGCGGCGAGCTCACGCTTCCCGAGATGAGGCCGGGCTCCTGGAGCGGTGAGGTGACGTACACCGCGGCCGACGGCGACACGCTGTCCCGCGACGTCGAGGTCGAGGTCCCCTGATGCGGACCACCAGGGCGGTCCGGCTGCTGGCGGCGGTGGTCTGTGTCCTGGCGACCGCCGCGACCCTCGTCGTCCAGACCTCCAGCACCCCGGCTCAGGCGGCCGACCTGAGCGCCTTCCGGGCGGGCAACATCGTCTCCGACGCGGTGTACTTCAACCCCTCGACGATGACGCCGGACCAGATCCAGGCCTTCCTGGTGCAGAAGGGGGCCAACTGCACCGCCGGCGACCTCTGCATGAAGAACTACCGCGTGTCGACCTTCACGCGGACCGGTACCAACTGCGCGACGTATCCGGGAGGGGAGAACGAGCGCGCGGCCGATGTCATCTGGAAGGTCGCCCAGGTCTGCGGCATCAACCCGCAGGTCCTGCTCGTCACCCTGCAGAAGGAGCAGGGTCTGGTCACCGCGACCAGCCCGACGGCGAGCAAGTACCGGATCGCCATGGGCTACGGCTGCCCCGACACGGCGGCCTGCGACGCGCAGTACTACGGGTTCTTCAACCAGGTCTACATGGCCGCCTGGCAGTTCCGGCGCTACTCCACCCTGCCGCGCAACTACGGCTACAAGGCGGGGATGAACAACACCATCCTCTGGCACCCGAACAGCGCCTGCGGCTCCACGCAGGTGTACATCGAGAACCAGGCGACGGCGAACCTCTACAACTACACGCCCTACCAGCCGAACGCTGCCGCGCTGGCGGCCGGCTACGGCTTGGGCAACAGCTGCTCCTCGTACGGCAACCGGAACTTCTTCAGCTACTTCAGCGACTGGTTCGGGTCCACCCAGTTCATCGTGACCGGGACGATCCGCGACTGGTACTGGTCCAACGACGGGCCGGCTGTCCTCGGTGCTCCTGTGGTCAACGAGCTGACGATCAACGGCGGCTGGGTTCAGCACTTCCAGCGCGGGTCGATCTGGGCCAGCGGCGCCGGCACCTTCGCGACGGTCAACGGCATCAACTCGGAGTACTGGGAGAACGGCGCCCGCGACGGCGTCCTCGGGTTCCCGGTCGGCCCGGAGCGGGCGATCAACGGCGGCTGGTCGCAGCAGTTCGAGCGCGGCGTCGTCTACGTCAGTGCGGCCGGTTCGTTCGCGACGGTCAACGGAATCAACACCCGCTACCAGGAGCTCGGAGGCCGGGACGGCGTCCTCGGCTTCCCGGTCGGCCCGGAGCTGACCCTGGCAGGCGGCTGGTCGCAGCAGTTCGAGCGCGGTGTCATCTACGTCAGTGCGGCCGGTTCGTTCGCGACCGTCAACGGCATCAACGGCGCGTACCAGCAGCTCGGTGGGCCGGGCGGCGCGCTGGGCTACCCGACGAGCCCCGAGATGACCTTCCCCGGTGGGTGGGGGCAGAACTTCGAGCGTGGGGCGGTGTACGTGACCGCCGACGGCTCCTTCGTCACGCTCAACGCGATCAACGCCACCTACCAGCGGATCGGGGGACCGACGGTCCTCGGCTTCCCGAAGGGCGCCGAGCGGGGCGTTGCCGGCGGGTGGACGCAGCAGTTCGGCGTCGGCTCCATCTACGTCAGCGCGGCGGGGTCGTTCGCCACCGTCAACGCGATCGACGCCAAGTACCAGCAGCTGGGTGGCGCGAACAGTGCGCTGGGCTTCCCGGCATCCGGGGAGCGCTCCTACCCGGGCGGCTGGGGACAGGGGTTCGAGCGCGGTTCGCTGTTCCTCAGCGCCGAGGGGACCTTCCCGACGTACAACGCGATCAACGCGCGGTACGTGGAGCTGGGTGGGCCGAGGAGTGCCCTCGGGTTCCCGGTCGGCGTGGAGCGGACTGTCGCCGGGGGCTGGTCGCAGCAGTTCCAGCAGGGCGTCCTCTACGTCAGCGCGGCGGGTGCCTGGCCCACGATCAACGGGATCCACGCCGCCTACCAGGACCTCGGGGGTCCCGCGGGGCTCCTCGGTTTCCCCGCCGGTCCCGAGATGGCCGTGGCCGGTGGCTGGGCCCAGCAGTTCCAGAACGGGACGCTGTTCATCAGTGCCGCCGGCGCCTACCCGACCGTCAACGGGATGGACGCGAAGTACCGTTCGATGGGCGGGGCCACGAGCCCGCTCGGGTTCCCGACGGGGCTCGAGCGCTCCCTGCCCGGCGGCTGGTCCCAGGCGTTCCAGAAGGGCAGCATCTACATCAGCACGGCTGGGTCCTTCGCCGTCCTCACGGCGGCCGACGAGGCCTACCGCGGGCTCGGGGGACCCCGGAGCGAGCTGGGCTTCCCGACCGGCGAGGCAACTACCGTGGCCGAGGGCAGCCGGACGACGTTCCAGCACGGGACGATCACCTGCCCGACGACCGGCAGCGGCAGCTGCACCGTGACGAGGAACTGACAGGCACGGGACCGTCCGACCGGACGCCCCGGACACCGGCCGGCACGCACCGCGTGCCGGCCGGTGGGCTGCGGGGAACGCGCCTCGAGTGGGAGACATGCAGAAGGTCATCGCGAACAAGTGGCTGGTGAGCGCCGGCGTCACCGTGGCGTGGTGCCTGCTCGTCCTCCCGTTCACCGAGTCCGTCGCCTTCGAGCTCGGCGCGGTCGACGACGTGACCGCCGTTCCGGCATGGGTGTTGAAGGGCGTCTTCGCGGTTGCGCTGTTCGCCCTCGTCGCGCTGGTCGTCGACCTCCTGGCCCGGCTGCGGGCGGGCGACGACCGGACGCGCGCGGGGCTGGTGATGGGCGGGGCCTACCTCGTCGTCCTGGTGGTGGTCGCGGCGCTCGTCTACCCAGGGCACTGGACGTTCGACGAGTTCCACGTGCTCCACGCCGCGCAGACCTACGCCCCGTACTACTGGCAGCACTACCTCACGGTCGTGTTCCACACGCTCTGCCTGTACCTCGTGCCGACCGGTGTGGGGATCGTGCTGGTGCAGATGCTGCTGGCCGCTGCCGTCGTGGGCTATCTCGCCTCGGGCATCCGGACGGTGCTGGACAACCGGCGCCTGGCCTGGCTCGTCGTCGTCCCGTTCCTCTTCCTGCCGGTCCTGTTCGAGGTGTACCACCCGCTGCGGATGACCGCGTACAGCCTCGTGGCGCTGCTGGCTCTCGGGAAGGTGCTGCTCCTGGCGCTGGCGCCGGACCTGCGCGGCGACCGGTACCGCGAGTTCGTCGGCTACAGCGTGCTGGTCACCCTCATGGCGTTCTGGCGCACCGAGGGCATCTTCTACCTGGTCCTCCTCCCCGTCGTCGCCGCGAGGCTGGGCCTGCTGCGCGAGCTCTGGCGGAGGAACGGTCGGGCCGTGGTGGCCACCCTGGCCGGGCTGGCGGTCGTGGCCTGCGGGTTCGTCCTGACCCAGGCCACGTCCCGGCCGGAGTACCAGCTCACCGCGCTGTACAACCCGCTGTCGGTGATGGTGGCCGACGGGGACCTCACCGGTGGGGACGTCGACGCAGACCTCGCCCTGATCGACACCGTCATGGACGTCGATCACCTGCGGCAGTACTCCGACTACTCGGACATCCCTGGCTACTGGGCACCCGGGGCGCTGCGCCCGGACTACGCCGACCACCTCGACGACTTCTACCGCGGTGTGGTCAGCCTCGTGCTGCACAACCCGGAGGACTTCCTCGAGGCCCGGTGGAAGACGTTCGTCGCGACGAACAACGTCGACCCGGCGCGGCCCTACGTCCCGACGGGGCTGCTGTTCACCGACGCGCCGGGGAACGAGATGCTCACCACCTTCGAGCGGGAGAACATCGGCGCGCAGCCGTGGGACGACGAGGTGCGGCACACCACGATGCGCGCCCTCCTGGTCATGCAGTCCGACGGCACCGGAACGGCCCTGCGGCCCTGGGTGTGGACGGTGATCCCCACGCTCGTCGGACTGGTCGCCATGACCGTCGTCGGCCTGGCCCGGCGGCGCTGGACGTGGGGTCTGCTGTCGCTCGCCCTCCTGGTGCACGCCGGCATCGTGTTCGGGTCCGCTCCGGCCTACTACTTCATGTACTACCTGCCGGTGTACGTCGTGGGGAACTTCCTCCTCGCCGTCGCGCTGGTGCGCTGGCTGGACCGCCGGCTGTCCGCCCGCCGGGCGCCGGTCGCCGCGGACTCCGCCGCCGCATGAGTCCTCGGGTGTCCGGCAGGCCCGGTGATCGAGGTCTGCGTGGGTGCTGTGACCGGTGGTGCGCGAGCGGGTGTGAACTCAGCCCGAGGACGCAACGGAGCCGTATCTCCCTGTAACGTTGGACGCACGCACTGCAAGGGCCGCCGAGGATCCGTGGCCCAGGCCGCCGTCTGGGACGGCAGGGCAACTCACACTCGACGGAAGTGACGTTCATGGTGCTCATCGACAGCCGGGCTCCCGGCCGCAGCGTCGTCCCGCCGGTGCCCTCCACGGGGCCTCGTGCGGACGTCGCGCGGAGTGGAACCGAGGCCGCGACGCCGTCCCGTGGCCTGCCGCGGGTGATCCCGCAGCTGACCGGTATCCGGGCGTTCGCGGCGCTGTGGGTGGCGTGCTTCCACTTCCGCCCGTACCTGCTCGAGAGCTTCCCGCAGAGCTGGCCACTGACTCCGCTGTTCAACGTCGGCCACCTCGGCGTCGACCTGTTCTTCATCCTCAGCGGCTTCATCCTCACCTTCACGCACCTGGACCGGATGGCCTCGGGCTGGCAGCCGCGCAAGGTGCTGGGTTTCCTGTGGCTGCGGCTGTCGCGGGTGTGGCCGGTCACCGTGGCCATGCTGTTCGTGTACGGCGCCTACCGGATCGCCCAGACGTGGGTCACGGGGGACGGTGCCTATGCGGCGTCCCTGGACGTGCGCCGGCTGCTCATGCACGTGCTCCTCATCCAGTCGTGGGGGAGCGAGCACCACGACTGGAACCCCATCGACTGGTCGATCAGCGCCGAGTGGATGGCTTACCTGGTCTTCGGCGTGCTGGTCCTCTTCCTCGCCAAGGCGCAGTCGACGCTGCGCACCCGGGCCCTCGTCCTCCTCGCCGGTGCCGCGCTCGTGCCGATGGTGATCGTGGGCCTGTCGCTGGAGGACGGCTCGGACCTCGCCTGGAACGGCGATCAGATGATCCCGGGCATCGTGGCGCTGCGGGTGCTCAGCGAGTTCTTCGCCGGTGCGTTGGTGGCCCTCGTCGTCCAGCGGCTGGCCCGCAGTGGTCGCCAGGTCCCCCTGCTGCTCCGACCGGCCGTCCTGGTGGCCGGGATCGTGGCCGTCATCTACCTGCTCCAGAAGTTCGACCCCGTGTGGCGGCCGCGCTTCGGGCAGGAGTGGGGTCACAACGGGCACTCGCTCTGGGGGTCGACCGAGTCCGTCGTCGTGATCCCGCTGTTCGCCTTGCTGATCGGCTCGCTGGCCCTCAGCTCGGGCGGTGTCTCGAAGCTGCTGTCGAGCCGGGCGCTGGTGTGGGGAGGGCAGATCTCCTTCGCCTTCTACCTCGTCCACTGGTTCTTCCTGGACCTGATGCTCTTCGTCATCGGGCAGACCGACGTGGCCGACGACGTCAGCTCCCTCGCCCGGCGCGGGCTCGTCGCGGCGGCTCTCCTGCTGTCGGTGCTCGGCGGCTGGGCGCTGTTCCGCTTCGTCGAGGAGCCCATGCGCAAGGGCATGCGCCGGATGCTGCCCCGCTCCCTCGAGGTCTGAGGCCGGCTCAGTCCCGCGCGGCGGCGTCCCGCGGCACGGCCGGGGCGGCGCCGGCGGTGGGCAGGGCACCCGCGGAGGTGTCGACGGCCGGGAACACCCACCAGCGGTAGGACGTGAACCGGATCACCGTCCCGACGGCGATCGACCCCACGTTGGCCGCCTGCAGAACCAGGCTGCTCTCCTGGCCGAGCGGGTACCGGACGACGGCGATGACGGCGAGCCCCAGACCCAGCGTGAGGGCGTTGACCAGGCCGAAGCGCAGGTACTCCCGACCCAGTCCCGTCCGGGCCCGATGGCTGAACGACCAGAAGCGGTGCCCGAGGAACGCGACGGTCAGGGCGACCAGCGTCGACACGAGCTTGGCGGTGACGGGGGCGACGCCGCCGGTGTAGAGGACCTGGAACAGGCCGACGTCGATGCCGAAGCACAGCAGCCCCACGGTGCCGAAGGCGCTCAGCTCCCGGAGGAGGAGCCGCCACGGGCCCTGCAGTCGGCCGCGGAGGGGCGCGTCGGCGGGCACGAGGCGAGTCTATGAGGGGCGCCGGTGGCCCGGGTCCGTCGGCGCGGGGACACTGGAACGGTGCACCACCCGCGCCGAACCGCTCCGTTCGGGGCCGTTCTGGTGGCGGTCGTGGTGGCGGTCCCGCTGTCCGCCGGCTGCCAGGCCCCGGACGGACGGGCCGACGCGAGCCGGGCGTCGGTCTCGACGGCCGCAGCCGGCGCCCCCGCACCGTCATCCCGGGCCGAGCTCCGCAGTTTCGTGGCGGTGGGGGACTCGATCACCGCCGGCGGGGTGCCCATCCTCGGTCCGGGGACGGGTGGCGACCTGTCGTGGATCAGCGCGGCTCGCGGGCCGCTGCTGGAGTTCCGCGGCGGCTGGGCGATCGGCGGAGCCACCACGGCCGACATGCGGGCGGCTGCCACGCCCATGGACGCCGACGTCCTCGTGCTGATGGGGGGCACGAACGACGTGCTCCTCGGCCGCCGCTGGGAGCAGGTCCAGGGCGACCTGCGCGCCGTGGCCGCCATCGTGGGCGCTCGGGCCGTACTGCTCTCCGCCGTCCCGCCGAGCGACGCCCTGCCCGAGGCGACGACCGGGTTCAACGACCGGCTGCGGACGCTGGCCGCCGAGCGGGGGTGGCAGTTCGTCGACCCGTGGACCGGGGTCACTCAGGAGGGCGCCTACCGACCCGGAGCCAGTCTGGACGGCGTCCACCCCACACAACGCGCCGCTGACGAGGCGGGGGCGGTCATCCGGGAGGTGCTGCTGGACGGCGGCGTCGGGTGAGAGGGCGCCACCGGCTAACCTCGCGTCCCGATGGACACCCCACTCGACCCGCGCACCGGGCTCCCCGTCGTCGCCATGGTCGGTGGCGGGCAGTTGGCCCGGATGACCCACCAGGCCGCGATCGCCCTCGGCCAGTCGCTCCGGGTGCTGTCCACCGGCCCGGACGAGTCCGCGGCGCTCGTGGCCGCCGACGTCCGGCTCGGCGACCACCGCGACCTCGACGCGCTGCTCGCCGTCGCCGACGGCGCCACCGTCGTCACCTTCGACCACGAGCACGTCCCCATCGAGCACCTGCACGCGCTGGAGGCCGCCGGCCACCGGGTCGCGCCCGGCCCCGAGGCCCTCGTCCACGCGCAGGACAAGCTGGTGCTGCGGCGGGCGCTCGCCGCCAGTGGCGAGCCGCAGCCGGCCTGGGCCGAGGTGGCCAGCACCGCCGACGTCGAGCGGTTCGCCGCCGCGCACGGCTGGCCGGTGGTCCTCAAGACCCCCCGCGGCGGGTACGACGGCAAGGGCGTCTTCCTGGTGGACGACGCCGCCGAGGCCGCCGCCCTGGTGGACCGGCACGGCACGCTGCTGGCCGAGGAGCGGGTGCCGCTGGTCCGGGAGCTGGCCGCGGTCGTCGCGCGCTCGCCGTTCGGGCAGGTGGCCGTCTGGCCGGTCGTCGAGACCGTGCAGCGGGACGGCGTCTGCCACGAGGTGCTCGCCCCGGCGCCCGGGCTGGACGGGGAGACCGCGACCGCCGCGCAGGAGCTCGCCGTCCGGATCGCCGCCCAGGTCGGCGTGGTCGGGGTGCTCGCCGTCGAGCTGTTCCAGACCGCTGACGCCGTCCTGGTCAACGAGCTGGCCATGCGCCCGCACAACTCCGGCCACTGGACCATCGAGGGCGCGCGCACCAGCCAGTTCGAGCAGCACCTGCGCGCCGTCCTCGACTATCCGCTGGGTGCCACGGCGATGACCGCGCCGGTCGTGGTGATGGCCAACGTCCTCGGCGGGCGGGCCGCCGAGGAGGGCTGGAGCGGCCCCGGGCTCGACGAGCGGGTGCACCACCTCATGGCGCACTGGCCCGACGTGAAGCTGCACTGGTACGGCAAGGGCCAGCGCCCGGGCCGCAAGCTCGGCCACGTGACGGCGCTGGGCGACGACCTCGACCGGGTCCGCGCCCGGGCGGTGGCGGCGGCCCGCTACCTGGCCGACGGCGAGACCGACCCGGCGTTCGCCTTCGCGACCGAGCACTGAGGAGCCCCGTGGACAACCCGCTGGTCGGCATCGTCATGGGCAGCGACTCCGACTGGCCGATGATGGAGCCCGCGGCCCAGGCGCTGGCCGAGTTCGGCGTCCCCCACGAGGTGAACGTCGTCTCCGCGCACCGCACGCCGCGCCGGATGCTCGACTACGCCGAGTCCGCTGCCGGCCGCGGCCTGCGGGTGGTCATCGCCGGCGCCGGGGGAGCGGCCCACCTGCCGGGGATGGTCGCGGCGGCGACCCCGCTGCCGGTGATCGGCGTCCCCCGCCCGCTGGACCGGCTCGACGGGCTGGACAGCCTGCTGTCGATCGTGCAGATGCCGGCCGGGGTGCCGGTGGCGACGGTGTCCATCGGCGGCGGCCGCAACGCCGGGCTGCTCGCCGTCCGCATCCTCGCCGCGGCCGACCCCGCGCTGCGGGCCGCGGTCGAGCGCTTCCAGGCCGAGCTGGCCGAGTCGGTGGTCGCGCGGGACGCCGCCCTGCAGGAGCGACTCGCCTCCTCCTGAGGAGCCGGGAGCATCGTCATCCGGGGCGCGCCGTCCTATTCTCTACCCGTGGGTAACAATGCTGGGCTGTACGCCCTGACCGAGGAGCACGACGCGATCCGGGCCGCGGTCCGGGAGATCGCCGAGCGGGAGATCGCCCCGTTCGCCGCCGAGGTGGACGCCGAGTCCCGGTACCCGGTGGAGGCGCACAAGGCGCTGACCGCGGCCGGGTTCCACGCCACCCACATCCCCGAGGCCTACGGCGGCGAGGGCGCGGACCCGATCGCGACGTGCATCGTGATCGAGGAGGTCGCCCGCGTCGACGCGTCGGCCTCGCTGATCCCGGCGGTGAACAAGCTGGGCTCGATGCCGATCATCCTCTCGGCGTCGGAGGACCTGAAGCACCGGGTGCTGCCCTCGATCGCCGCCGGCGAGGCGATGATCAGCTACGGGCTCTCCGAGCGGGAGGCCGGCTCCGACGCCGCCGCGATGCGCACCCGCGCCCGCCGCGACGGCGACAGCTGGGTGCTCAACGGCACCAAGGCCTGGATCACCAACTCCGGTGTCTCGACCTGGTACACGGTCATGGCCGTCACCGACCCGGAGCAGGGCGCCAACGGGATCTCCGCGTTCGTGGTGCACGCCGAGGACCCGGGCTTCGCCGTCGGCCCCAAGGAACGCAAGATGGGCATCAAGGGCTCGCCGACCTGCGAGCTGTACCTCACCGACTGCACCATCCCGGCCGACCGGATCATCGGGGAGCCCGGCACCGGCTTCAAGACCGCGCTGACGACGCTGGACTTCACCCGCCCGACCATCGGCGCGCAGGCCGTCGGCATCGCCCAGGGCGCGCTGGACGCGGCCGTGGAGTACACCCGCGAGCGCCGGCAGTTCGGCCGGGCGGTCAGCGACTTCCAGGGCGTGCAGTTCATGCTCGCCGACATGGCCATGCAGATCGAGGCCGCCCGCCACCTGGTCTACGTCGCCGCCGCCCGCGGCGAGAACGGCGGTCCGGACCTGGGCCGGCTGTGCGCCGCGGCCAAGGCCTTCGCCTCCGACGTCGCCATGAAGGTCACCACCGACGCCGTCCAGCTCTTCGGCGGCGCCGGCTACACCTCCGACTTCCCGGTCGAGCGGATGATGCGCGACGCCAAGATCACCCAGATCTACGAGGGCACCAACCAGATCCAGCGGATGGTGATCGCACGGAGTCTCCTACGGTAGGAGGGCGAGCCGCGTTTTCGCAGGTCGGAGCACCTGGGTGCTGCGACTCGACCCGCGAGAACGGCTACCCGCGAGGGGCAGTGGGTTGCGATGCTGCTCGTCCCGAGCCCTCCGGCGCGGGCGGCGGCCTCGGTCGGCGCGCTGCAGGTGGTGCGCAGCAGTCAACGTCAGCGCGACCTACCTCTACGCCGACCCGGCCGGGTCCTCGAAGCTGGCACAGATGGCCGACCCAGGCGTCGTGGGGAAGGTGATCCGCACTTGTCTGAACGCCGCCACGCGGTGACGTCGGTCGGGCGCTACAGAGCAGGACGTCAGTGGCCGCGACTGGCGTACGGGGCTCCGGCGAGTTGGGCCAGCACGTCATCGACGAGCACCCAGGGGTCGGCTTCGCTCGCCGCAGCCCGGATCGCCGGCGCCCGGTCGCCGAGGCGCTGCAAGGTGGCGTCCACCGCGGCGTCGTGCAGGTCCCGGGTCACCGGGCGGGCGGGCAGCCCGACCCGCTCACGAAGCGCATCCGCGGCGGCCGCCGCCCGGGCCGCGGTCTCCCAGCGCTGCTGCTGCGACGCCAGCGCCGCCGTGGTGTCCAGGGCGGTGGCCAGCCCCTCCAGGTTCCGCGCCCGACGCAGATGCTCGATCTGCGAGCGCAACCGGGACAGGGACTCCTCCAGGTCGCCGGCGAGCAGGTCGAGGGTGGCCAGGTGCCCGACGGCCTGGGCGAGCAGGACGTCGTGCCCCATCTCCGTGGCCACCCCGGCGGCCTCCTCGAGGTCCGCGCGCGCCCCGGCGGTGTTGCCGGTGAGCGCCCGCCACACGCCGCGGTGCAGGGTGGCGTGGCCCAGCAGCCAGGCGTTGTCCTCCCGGCGAGCGGTGTCCAGCGCGCTGTCCAGATCGTCGGCGACGCCGGCGGTCTCCCCGAGGGACAGGCGCAGCGCCCCGCGCAGCAGCCGCACGGCGGCCGCGAGCAGGGCGGTCTCCCGGTCCACGGTGTCGGCGGCCAGGGTCAGGGCCCGCTCCGCGGAGGCGAGCGCGGCGGCGTGGTCACCGGTCTGCGTCTGCGCGTAGCACAGGGCCAGGTGGTGCAGGAACGCCTGCTCCCGCGCGCCGGGATCTTCCTCTCTGGAGTCCGCGGCAGCGTCGACGGCGGCCGGCACCACGTCGCGCAGTTCGCCGACCCGGCCGGTGTAGATCAGCCACGGCCACAGCCGGCGGGCCAGGGCGGCCAGCACGCCGATGTCGCCGCGGGTCGCGACCCAGCGCGCGGCCGCGAGCAGGTTGTCGGCCTCCCGGGTCAGCAGCGGCCAGGACCCAGGCGCGTCGTTGTGAGCGATGATGTCGGCAGGCTCGATGAGGTCGGCGTAGAAGAGCGCGTGGCGGTCGCTGAGGCGCTCGGCCTCGTTGCGTTCGTTGAGCAGGTCGGTGGCGTAGGCGCGGACGACGTGCAGCATGCCCACCCGCGGTTCGTCGGCGGCGTCGGCGAACAGCAGGTTCTTCTCCAGCAGCGAGGAGACGCCGTCGAGCACGTCCGAGACGGTGTCGTCGCCGCAGACGGCGTCGACCGCCCCCAGGGTCGCGCCGCCGGCGAACACGCTCAGCCGCGCGAACAGCGCCTGCTCGGCCGGGGTGAGCAGCTGGCAGCTCCAGTCCAGGGTCGCTCGCAGGGTGCGCTGCCGGGCGGGCAGGTCGCCCGCGGCGCCGCCGGCGAGCACGTCGAGCCGCTGGGCAAGCCGGCCGGCCAGCGCGGTCGGCGGGAACAGCCGCGAGCGGGCCGCGGCCAGCTCGATGGCCAGCGGCAGGCCGTCGAGCAGCCGCACGATCGCCGTGACCGCAGCGCGGTTGTCCTCGGTGAGCGCGAACCCGGGCCGGACGTCGGCCGCCCGCTGCACGAACAAGCTCACTGCCGGCACGTCGTCGACCGCCCCGTCGCCGGTCACCTGGTCGTCGTTCGGCACGGGCAGCGGCGGCAGGGGGTACTCGTGTTCGCCGCGCAGCCGCAGCGTCTGCCGGCTGGTCACCAGCAGCGCGAGCCTCGGGCAGCGGCCGAGCAGGCCTGTCAGGTCCGGGCCCGCGGCGCGCAGGTGCTCCATGTTGTCGGCGACCACCAGCAGCTGTCGGCCGGTCAGCTCGTCGACGAGGCGGTCCAGCAGCGGGCGGGTGCCGGCCTCGGGCAGGCGCAGGGCGGCCGCGAGGGCCGGCAACACGAGCTCGGGGCCGGGGACGTCCTCGAGCGGCACGAACGCGACCCCGTCGGCGAAGCGTCCGGCCACCGCGCGGGCCACCTCCAGCGCCAGGCGGGTCTTGCCGACCCCGCCCGGCCCGGTGACCGTCACGAGCCTCACGTCCTGGCCGAGCAGCTCGGCGACGGCGGCGATGTCGGCGTCGCGGCCGACTGTCGCGGTCAGGGGCACCGGCGCGGGGACCGGCCGGGCCAGCTCACGGCTGGAGAAGGTGGCGGCGCCCGGGGACTGGGCCATGAACCGCTCGCTGAGCAGCGCGGCGAGGTCGTCCTCGACGAGCGCGGCGAGCTCGGTGGAATCGGTGAACTGCCGGTAGGAGGCGCTGCCCTGCGCGCTGACCGCGTCGAGCATGGCTTGCAGCCGCGGCTCGATCGCCGCGGCCGGGCGCTTGAGGTAGAGCAGCCGGGGCATGCCCTCACTGAGCCGGAACTCGTCCTCCAGCCCGGAGATCGCCTCGCCGGGCGCGACCCAGCCGTAGCGCTGGTGGTAGATGCCGAGGAAGACGTGGGACTGCCGCAGGTAGGCGCGGTACAGCTCGCGCGGCGGGTGCGGGCGGGCGCCGAGCTCGAACATCACCGGCGCCAGGTGCAGCCGTTCGATCGCCGCCCGCACGACGCGGCGCTCCTCAGCGAGCTCGCCGAGTGTGGAGCTGACGAAGACCCGGATCCGCTGGTCCGGCGTCCGGATGGTCTCCGCCGGCTGCGTCCCGGTCGTGGTCATCGCCGGGCTCCGGTCAGCGCCGCGCGGGCACGCGGTCGGCGTCGTCGAGGACGGCGTCGGGCCGTGCCGTGCCCGCCGCGAAGGCAAGGTCGAACGCGGCGTCGCCGACCACGGTGCGGGCCAGGTGCTCGGCGCGTTCAGCGTCGGCGCACTCCAGCCGGGACGCCGGCCGGTGCCGGCGCTGCCGCCACGACACGGCCGCGCCGAGCAACCGGGCCGCGGCCTCGGCATCGCCGCGCGCGGCGGCCACGCAGGCCAGCCCCTCCAGCGCGGCGGCGTGCCCGGGCGCGGTCTGCCACGCCCTGCGGTGGAAGAACTCGGCGCTGTCGAGGTCACCGTCGGCCTCGGCGACGTGGCCGAGGCCGACCAGGGCGGCGGCGGTCCACTCCGGCTCGGTCAGCCCGGCCAGCAGCTGCTGCGCGACGGTGAGGCGCTCCCGGGCCGCGGCCGGGTCGCCGCGCTCGCGGGCCAGCAGTGCCTCGCCGACCGCGGCCCGCGGGTTGCCGTCGGCGCCGAGCTGGTGAGCGACCGCGTGTGACTCGGCGAACAGCTGCTCGGCCCGGTCGGCGTCGCCGAGCAGCAGCGTGACGTGCCCGGCGCCGGCCAGGGCGTACTGGACGGTGTTCGCCGGACCAACGTCGCGGACGCTGGCGAGTGCCCCCTCGTACATCTCCAGGGCCTCCTCGAGCCGGCCGGCGCGGTGCAGGGCCATGCCGAGGTGGAACTGGATGGCCGACACCCCCCATTGGTCCCCGAGCGTGCGGAAGGCGAGCAGTGCCCGGTGCCCGACGGCGGTGGCCGCGGTGAGATCGCCGCTGCCGGCGTGCAGCTCCAGTCGGACGAAGTCGGCCAGCGCGGTGCACCAGGCGTCGTCGGCCTCCGCGAACCGGCGCTCCGCCTGCGCCAGCAGCGCGAAGGCCTCGGCCGGCTCGTCACCGCCGATTGCCTCGACGGCGAGCAGGGTGTCCGACAGCGCGGCGCGGAACCCGTCCCCGAGCTCGGCGAACAGCGCCCGGCTCTGCGTCGCCGCGGCGGCACAGTCCGCATTCGGGTGCACGATGCACGCCCCGGGTCGGGCCGCGACGGCCAGCGCCTGCAGCGCCCGAGCTCGCGCCGCCGGGGAGCCGCCGGGTGCGGCTTCGAGCATGGCGGCGACGCGCCGGCCGCCGTCGGGGTGGGTCGCGAAGTACCAGTACCAGCCGAGGGAGCCGACCAGCTGCAACCCGGCGTCCGGCTCGGTGTCCGCGTGCGCGGTGCACCAGGCCAGCGCGGCGTCGACGTCGTCGCGCTCGGCGGCCAGCCGCGGCAGCCAGCGGGCCTGCCCGTCACCACGCAGCTCGGCCTCGGCCCGCTCGGCCAGGTCGGTGAGGTGGCCGACGTGCGCCCGGCATACCGCGTCGGCCTCGCCGGACTCGGCCAGCCGCTCGGCGGCGTACTCGCGGACGGTCTCCAGTAGGTGGTAGCGGGGCCCGGCGTCCCGGAGGGAGGTGGCGCGGTCGACCACCACCAAAGACCGGTCGACCAGCCGGCCGAGCAGGTCCACCGCCACCGCCGGTCCCAGCGGCTCGCCGCCGGCGACGGCCTGCACCGCCTCGAGGGTCCAGCCGCCGCGGAAGACCGACAGCCGCCGCAACAGCACCCGCTCGGGGTCGCTGAGCAGCTGGTGGCTCCAGTCGACGGTGGCCCGCAGGGTGCGCTGGCGTGCCTCCGCGGTGCGCGCGCCGGTGGTGAGCAGGGTGAAGCGGTCGCCCATGCGCCGGGCCAGTTCCTCGACGGGGAGGGCGGCCACCCGGGCGGCGGCCAGCTCCAGCGCCAGCGGGATGCCGTCGAGGTGCCGGCAGACCTCGGTGACAGCCGCCGCGTTGTCCTCGGAGAGGGCGAGGTCCGGCAGCGCGGCGCGCGCCCGGTCGAGGAAGAGCTGCACTGCGGCGCTGGCCGCCACATCCCCGAGCTCCAACTCACCGCCGGGCACCGGCAGTGGGTCGACGGCGCA
This sequence comes from Geodermatophilus sp. CPCC 205506, assembly GCF_051383635.1. Taxonomy (NCBI): domain Bacteria; kingdom Bacillati; phylum Actinomycetota; class Actinomycetes; order Geodermatophilales; family Geodermatophilaceae; genus Geodermatophilus; species Geodermatophilus sp. CPCC 205506. The sequence continues at coordinate 16,706 of NZ_JALPKP010000021.1, forward strand.
CTGGACCTCACCGCGGGCCGCCAGCGGCTCGCGGCTGGTGGCCAGCAGCCGGACGTCGGGACAGGACTCCAGCAGCCGCTCGGCCAGCACCGCGCAGGCGTCGGCGAGGTGCTCGCAGTTGTCCAGCACCAGCAGCACAGCGCGGTCGCGGAGGTGACCGAGCAGCTGGTCGTCCGCGGTCGCGGTGGCCACGTCCCGGATGTCCAGCGCCGCGAGGGCGGCCGCGGGCACCTGCCCGGGGTCGGTGACCCCGGCCAGCCGGACGAACGCGACGCCGTCGGCGAAGCGCTCCGCGGCAGCGCGGGCGGCCTCCAGCGCGAGGCTGGTCTTGCCGACCCCGCCGGGACCGGTGACGGTGACCAGCCGCGCCGCCCGCAGCAGCTCACCCACCCGCTCCAGGTCCCCCTCGCGGCCCAGGAACGACGTCAGCCGCGTCGGCAACCGGTCCCGGGGCGGTGCCGGCGCCTGCGGTGGTGGGGGAGCGGGCACCGCAGGGGGCGGGGTGACCGGTGACCGCGCGGGAGCCCGCAGGTCGGGACGCTGCTGCAGGATCGCCTCCTGCAGCTCGCGCAGCTCCGCGCCGGGCTCCAGGCCGAGTTCGGCGTCGAGGACGGCGCGGGCCCGCCCGTAGGCCGCGAGCGCGTCGGCCTGCCGGCCGGCGCGGTAGAGCGCGAGCATCAGCCGGGCGTGCAGCCGCTCGCGCAGCGGGTGCGCGGCGGTGAGCTCCGCAAGCTCGCCGAGCACGTCGGTGTGCCGGCCCGCGGCGAGCTGCAGGTCGACCAGCTCCTCGCGGGCGGCCAGGTGGAGCTCGGTCAGACGGGCCGCCTCGCCGCAGGCCCAGGCGGCGTCGGGGAACTCGGCCAGCGCCGGGCCGCGCCATGCCGCCAGGGCTGTCCGGTACCGGTGGGCGGCCGCGGCGGGATCGGTGGCGGCCTCGGCGCGGGCGGCGGTCGCCTGGTCGCTGAAGCGCAGCGCGTCGACCCGGTCCCGGTCGAGGTCGAGCAGGTAGCCCGCTGGGCGTGTCACGACGACCGCGCTCGGCGCCCCGGCGGCGGCCAGCGCGCGGCGCAGCTTGGATACGCGCACCTGAAGCGCATTGCCCGGGTTGGCCGGCAGCGCCTCGCCCCACAGCGCATCGACCAGGACCGGGACGGGGACCACCCGCCCGGCCGACAGCGCCAGCAGCGCCAGCAGCTCCCGCTCACCACCACCGGGCAGCGATCGAGCTTGCCCGTCGACGACCACCTCGACCGAGCCCAGGACGCGGATCTCCATGCGCCGCCCCTCCCGGAACGAGTCCGTCTGGCCGAGGCGCCGATTCTCGCCCTCGTACCGAAGCCGAGACAACGAGCCGGCGGACGCGGCGCGGTCAGCGGACCGACAGCAGATGGACAGCGCACGCCGCCAGGGTGAAGCCATCCCACCCGCCGAGGGAGACGCCATGTTCACCGTCCACGTGCCGGCGATGACCGCACGCCAGGACGTCCGAGCGATCAGCGCCTCGATCAGCGACGTCCCCGGTGTGCAGACCCTCCAGGCCGACCTGGCCACCCGCACCGTTCAGGTGACCGGCCCGGTCGATCCCACCGCTGTCACCGCGGCCGTCATCGCCGCCGGCTTCGCCGTCGCCGCGGCCACCGACGGCTCCCCGCCTCCAGGCATCCCCAGAACAGGAGGACGTCCCGTGGACACCTTCTTCTCCACCGACACCACCGGCCTGCCCGAGGCCACCCGTCAGCAGAGCCTGGACATCGCCGACGGGGATGAGCTGCAGCTCCGGCTCGGCCCGGTCGCCAAGCAGCTGGCAGGGACGACGGTGCGGATGCTCGCCTACAACGGCTCGATCCCCGGCCCGACGCTGCGCGTGCGTCAGGGCTCGCAGATCGTCGTGCACGTCACCAACGACACCGACCTGGAGACCACCGTGCACTGGCACGGCCTGCGCCTGGAGAACCGGTACGACGGCGTGCCGGGGCAGACTCAGACGCCGATCCCGCCCGGCGGCGACTTCTCCTACCGCCTGCCCTTCGTCGACCCGGGGCTGTTCTGGTACCACCCGCACGTCCGCGAGGACTACACGCAGGAGATGGGCCTCTACGGCACAGTCCTGGTCGATCCTGCCGAGCCCGACTACTGGCCGCCCGCGCACCGCGACGTCGTCCTCACCCTCGACGACGTGCTGCTCGAGGACGGCGTGATCGCCCCGTTCAGCCGAACGGAGACCGACTACGCGGCGATGGGCCGCTACGGCAACCTGCTGCTCGTCGCCGGCGAGACCGACCTGACGCTGACCGCGCGCACCGGCGAGGTGCTGCGGCTGTGGCTGGTCAACACCGCCAACAGCCGCGTCTTCCGGGTCGCCCTGCCCGGCGCGCGGATGAAGCTGATCGGTGGCGACAACGGCCGGGTCGAGCAGGAGCAGTTCGTCGACTACGTGACCCTCGCCCCGTCCGAGCGGGCCGTGGTCGACGTGCTCGTGGACCGCGCCGGTCGGTACGCCCTCGAGCACCGCACGCCCGACCGCATCTACCGCCTCGCCTCGATCAGCGTGACCGAGGAGGCCGCCGCGCCGCCACTGGCCGAGGTGTTCGGGCGGCTGCGCTCAGCCCCGGAGCTCACCGCCGAACGTCGGCAGCTCGACCGGTGGCTGGCGGCACCGCCGGACAAGGTCATCGCCGTCGTCGCCGAGATGGACATGGGCGACATGGGCATGGGCGACATGGACATGGGGGGCATGGGCGAGATGGACATGGGCGGCATGGACATGGGCCATGACGGGGACATGGGCCACGAGATGCCGAAGGGCCACGACATGCCAGGCGTGCCGGACGACGCCGGCGACGGCATCGAGTGGGAAGACCACATGGTCGAGATGAACCGCGCCATGACCTCGGCCAACATGCACTGGAGGCTGCTGGACCGCACCGCCGGCCGTGACGCGCCGCCGGACGACTGGCGGTTCACCGTCGGCGACCGGGTCAAGCTGCGGGTGGTCAACGAGGCGGACTCCGACCACCCGATGCACCACCCGTTCCACATCCACGGAGCTGGGCGCTTCCTCGTCCTCGCGCGCGACGGGACGCCGGAGCCCAACCTGGTGTGGAAGGACACCGTGCTCATCCCCACCGGGCAGACCGTCGACCTGCTCTTCGACGTCACCCACCCGGGGCGCTGGATGGCGCACTGCCACATCGCCGAGCACATGCACAGCGGGATGATGTTCACCTTCACCGTCACGCCGGCGGCGACGTCATGACCACCCGGACCCGGCGGCGGGAGAAGCAGATGCTGGCATTCGCCGTGTACCCGGGCCTGACGCCGTTGGACCTGATCGGCCCGCTGACCGTGCTGCGCAACCTGACCGGCACGAGGTACCGCACCGTCGTCGTCGCCGAGCGCACCGACCGGCTGGCCACCGACACCGCGCTACGGGTCGTCCCGGCCGCCTCGTTCACCGAGGTGCCCGCGCCGTTCGCGGTCATCGTGCCCGGCGGCGGGCCGGCGACGGTCGCGGCGATGGCCGACGAGGCGCTCGTCGGCTACGTCCGCACCGCGGCGGCGACCGCGCAGCTGGTCGGCGCCACCGGCAACGGGGCACTCATCCTCGGGGCCGCCGGCCTGCTCACCGGACGGCGGGCGGCGGCCCACTGGGCCTACGCCGAGCACCTCGAGCGCTCCGGCGCCACCTGGGCGCGGGAACCCTGGGTGGAGGACGGTCGGCTCCTCACGGCCGCCGGCGGCGCAGCCGGCATCGACGCGATGCTGGCCCTGCTCGCCCGGCTGAAGAGCCGCTCGTCCGCGCAGCTGGCGCAGCTGTTCATGGAGTACGACCCCGAGCCGCCGCTCGGGCCGCTCGGCCGGGACCGCGGTGATCCCGACCTGGCCGTGCGGCTGCGCACTCCGCGGCCTCGCGCCGCCCGCGCCGAAGACCACGCAGAGCCGAGGTGAGCGACATGACCGCCGCCGACACCGATACCAAGACCATCGCCGTCGTGCTCTACCCGGGGCTCACCGCCCTGGACCTGGTCGGCCCGCTGCAGGTGCTCACCGAGCTCGAGCGGTTCGCGCCGCGGTACCGCACCGTGGTCGTCGGCGCCCACACCGACCCGATGGCGACCGACCTCCCGCTCCAGCTGGCCGCCGACCGCAGCTTCGCCGAGGTTCCGCACCCCGACGTGCTCGTCGTGCCCGGCGGCCGGAACGGCACCCTCCGCGCGATGAGCGATCCCGGCGTGCGGACCTACGTGCGCACCGCTGCCGCCTCGGCCGACGTCGTCGGGTCGGTGTGCACCGGCTCGCTCGTCCTCGGCGCCGTCGGCCTGCTCCGGGGCCGCCAGGCAACCACCAACTGGTTCTTCGCCGGAGTGCTCAAGCCGCTGGGCGCCACCTACCACCGGCAGCGGTGGATCGAGGACGGCAACGTGACCATGTCCGCCGGGGTGTCGGCCGGCATCGACTGGGCGTTGCACCTCGTCGCCCGGCTCACCGACGAGGCCACCGCCCGCCGCGTCCAGCTGGCCCTGGACTACGACCCGCAGCCGCCGTTCGGCGGCATCGACTGGGCTCACATCCCACCGCTGCCGCGCACCATGCGCGCCGCGATCGGCCTGCTCGCGCCGGTGATCGCCGCGAAGCCGAAGCGCCTGGCCCGGACCGGCGCCTGACCCGGCCGCAACCTCCCGGCCCGCGGGTCACCGACGGCGCAAGCAGACGGACAGTGAGGCGACAGCCGGTCGGGCGAGCCTGGGGACGTTGCACCACCGCCAGGCCCGCCCGGCCGGAGAGAAGCCAGCGATGAGCCCCACCGACACCGCGCCCCGCACCGGGACGACGCCGTCCAACGGCGCTCCTCTCGCGGCAACTCCACCCACCGGCCTTCCCCCTGCGCTCGGCGGCACCCGCGGCCTCATCGACGGTGGCCTGCCCCCGCTGGTCTTCGTCGCTGTCAACGCCGTCGCCGGCGCGCAGACCACGCGGCCGATGGCCCTGACCGCTGCGATCGGCGCGGCGGCCGCCACCGGCCTGGGCATCGTTGCGCTGCGGCTGTTGCGCAGGGAGCCGCTGCGCCAGGCTCTCGGCGGGCTGGCCGGCCTCACCGTCGCGGTGCTGTTCGCCGCCACCTCGGGTGAGGCGCGCGGGTTCTTCCTGCCCGGCATCCTCGTCGACGCCGCCTACGGGGCCGTCTTCGCCGGCTCCGCACTGATCGGCTATCCGCTGGTCGGCACCCTCTACGGCCTGCTGTACCGGCGTCACGACTGGCGCGACGATCCGCGCCTGCGCCGGCTGTTCGTGCTGGCCACCTTCGGCTGGTCCGCAGTGTTCGCGGTCCGCGCCGGCGTGCAGGCGTTCCTGTACCGGGAGGACCTCCCCGGGCTGCTCGCCGTCGGCAAGCTGCTGCTCGGCTGGCCGCTGACCCTCGCCGCCGTGGCGCTCACCCTCGCAGCCGTCCGTCGCGCCACCCGTCGCGCCGCGGCCGCAGCACATGAACGGCCGTAGCCGCGACGGCGGCGGCACGGGCTGTCCCGCGGCGTCGTCGACGGGCCCACGGTCCCGAGGGTGCCGGGTCGGTCCGACCGAGGAGGACTCCAGGAGGTGAGCGGGAGTTGCCCGCCTGGCCGCCATCGTCGGCGGCCCCGTGAGGGCCTGATCAGCACGGGAGCCACCCGAGCCGAGGTGCGCACCGGCGCATGCACGCGCGGGCTCGGCGGACTTCGTCAGCCCGGCCGGACGAACGGCGCGGCTCGCTGGACGGATCCGTCCACCGCTTGCGGAATGTACCCACCGGGGGTATTACTGGTACCAAATACCTCTAGGGGGTACCCAACCGCGAGAGGAGAGATGCAGTGACGGGCACCGAGTACACAGTCCGAGGAATGACCTGCGGGCACTGCGCCAGCGCGGTCACGGAGGAGGTCGCCAAGATCCCCGGCGTCACCGACGTCGACGTCGACGTGGCCGGCGGCCGCGTCACCGTCCGCAGCACCGGACCCGTGCCCGACGACGCGGTGGCTGCCGCCGTCGACGAGGCGGGCTACGAGGTCGTCACCGGCTGACCGGCATCCCCGGCGGGGCGCCGGCCGCCCGGTGCCCCGCCTCCCGATCCGTCCCACCTCACGAGGAGACCGACAGACATGGCCGGCTACAGCCACGACAAGGACGAGCACCTCAAGCGGCTGCGCCGTATCGAGGGCCAGATCCGCGGCCTGCAGCGCATGGTCGAGGACGACAAGTACTGCATCGACATCCTGACCCAGGTGTCGGCGGCGACGCGCGCCCTGCAGTCGTTCTCCCTCGGCCTGCTCGACGAGCACCTGGCCGGCTGCGTGGTCGACGCCGCGCAGAAGGGCGGCCCGGCGGCCGACGCGAAGGTCCGCGAGGCCTCCGAGGCGATCGCCCGCCTCGTCCGCTCCTGACCACGGAGGACCTCCCGTGAACACCCTCGCCAAGCTCGGCGCCTACACGCTCGGGCTGGTCGCCGTCTTCGGCGCGGCCGCCGGCCTCGGTTCGGTGGTCGGCCCCGTCGACGCGGCCGCCGCAGACACCGCCAGCCACGACACCGCTCCCCACGGCGAGACGCCTGCGGAGTCCCCGATGGACACCGGCGCACAGGCATCCGCCGCCGGCACCCACCTGCCCGGTGGCCTGCAGGTCTCCGAGAACGGCTACACCTTCGACGCCGCCGGCTCGCTGCCGGCCGGCGCGGCCACCCTGGTGTCCTTCCAGATCCTCGGCCCCGACGGGCAGCCGGTGACCGCCTACGACACCGCGCACGACGAAGACCTGCACCTGATCGCGGTCCGCAGGGACCTCACCGGCTACCAGCACGTCCACCCCGAGCTGGCGCCCGACGGCACCTGGTCGATCCCGCTGGACCTGACCGCCGGTGAGTGGCGGCTGTTCGCCGACTTCGACCCCGCCGGCCCTGCCGAGCCGCTCGTCCTGGGCACCGACGTCGCCGTCGCCGGCGACTACACCCCGCAGCCGCTGCCCGAGCCCGCGCCCACGGCCGAGGTCGACGGGTACACCGTCACCCTCGACGGCGAGCTGGCCCCCGGTCAGGAGTCCCAGCTGACCCTGTCGGTCAGCCGCGATGGGCAGCCGGTCACCGACCTGCAGCCCTACCTGGCTGCCTACGGGCACCTCGTCGCCCTGCGCGACGGCGACCTCGCCTACCTGCACGTGCACCCGGCCGGCGAGCCTGGCGACGGCACCACCGCGCCCGGCCCGGACATCACCTTCTACGCCACCGCCCCCTCGGCAGGGGAGTACCGGCTGTTCCTGGACTTCCAGCACGGCGACGTGGTGCGCACCGCCGAGTTCACCGTCCGCGCCGGCGACACCGTCGCGCCCGCCACCGGCACCGGCGGCCACGTCGACGACGGCCACGGCCACGGCTGAACCGACGCACTCCGCCGATCCCGCCCGAGCGGTTCAAGAGGAAGAAGACCATGAGTTCCGCCACTGAGCGCACGCGCCCGCCGGCAACGGCCGGGGAGAACCACGTCGAGCTGGCGATCGGCGGGATGACCTGCGCCTCGTGCGCGGCGCGCATCGAGAAGAAGCTCAACCGGCTCGATGGCGTCTCGGCCACGGTCAACTACGCCACCGAGCAGGCGAAGGTCAGCTTCACCGGCGACGTCACGCCCGCCGACCTCATTTCGACGGTGGAGAAGACCGGCTACACCGCCGCCCTGCCGGAGCCGCCGCGGCTCCGTCCCGAGGACGGGCGGCCTGCGACGTCGGAGGCCGACGACCACGTTCGCAGCCTGCGGCAGCGGCTGATCGTCTCCGCGGTCCTGACCGTCCCGGTCATCGCGATGGCGATGGTCCCGGCGCTGCAGTTCACCTCCTGGCAGTGGCTGTCGCTCACCCTGGCCGCTCCCGTGGTGGTCTGGGGTGCGTGGCCGTTCCACCGGGCGGCGTGGACCAACCTGCGCCACGGCACGTCCACGATGGACACGCTCGTCTCGATGGGCACCCTCGCCGCGCTGGCCTGGTCGCTGTACGCGCTGTTCTGGGGGACCGCCGGTGAGCCGGGCATGACGCACCCGTTCGAGCTGACCATCGCCCGCACCGACGGGTCGGGGAACATCTACCTCGAGGCCGCCGCCGGGGTGACCACGTTCATCCTGGCCGGGCGCTACTTCGAGGCCCGCTCCAAGCGCCGCGCCGGCGCGGCGCTGCGCGCGCTGCTCGAGCTGGGCGCGAAGGAGGTATCGGTGCTGCGCGGCGGGCGCGAGCAGCGGATCCCCGTCGACCAGCTGGCCGTCGGCGACCTGTTCGTGGTCCGCCCCGGCGAGAAGATCGCCACCGACGGCGTCATCACCGAGGGCTCCTCGGCCGTGGACGCCTCGATGCTCACCGGCGAATCCGTGCCGGTCGAGGGCGGACCGGGCGACGCCGTCGTCGGGGCCACCGTCAACGCCGGCGGCCGGCTCGTCGTCCGCGCCACCCGCGTCGGCGCCGACACCCAGCTCGCACAGATGGCCCGGCTGGTCGAGGACGCCCAGAACGGCAAGGCCGAGGTGCAGCGCCTCGCCGACCGCGTCTCGGGCATCTTCGTCCCGATCGTCATCGCGCTGGCCGTCGGCACCCTCGGCTTCTGGCTGGGCACCGGCGGAGGACTGGCCGCCGCCTTCACCGCCGCGGTCGCCGTCCTGATCATCGCCTGCCCCTGCGCGCTGGGCCTGGCCACGCCGACCGCGCTGATGGTCGGCACCGGCCGCGGCGCTCAGCTCGGCATCCTGATCAAGGGCCCGGAGGTGCTGGAGAGCACCCGCCGCGTGGACACCGTCGTCCTGGACAAGACCGGCACCGTCACCACCGGCCGGATGACTCTGCTCGACGTCGTCGTCGCCCCCGGCGAGGACCCCGAGCAGCTGCTGCGACTGGCCGGCGCGCTGGAGCACGCCTCCGAGCACCCGATCGCCCGCGCTGTCGCGACCGGCGCCACCGAGCGGGTCGGCGCCCTGCCGCCCGTCGAGGGCTTCACCAACGTCGAGGGCCTCGGCGTGCAGGGCGTCGTCGACGGGCACGCGGTGCTCGTCGGCCGCACCCAGCTCCTCGAGGAGTGGTCGCTCCGCCTGACGCCGGAGCTCGAGCAGGCGAAGTCCGCTGCCGAGGGTGAGGGCCGGACCGCCGTTGCCGTCGGCTGGGACGGCGCCGCGCGCGGCGTCCTGGTGGTCGCCGACGCGGTCAAGGGCACCTCCGCCGAGGCCGTCCGCGAGCTTCGGGACCTGGGCCTGACCCCGGTGCTGCTGACCGGCGACAACGCCACCGTCGCCCGCTCGGTCGCCACCGCCGTCGGCATCGACGAGGTCATCGCCGAGGTGCTGCCCGCCGACAAGGTCGACGTCGTCCGCCGCCTGCAGGACCAGGGCAAGGTCGTGGCGATGGTCGGCGACGGCGTCAACGACGCCGCCGCCCTCGTCCAGGCCGACCTGGGCCTGGCGATGGGCACCGGCACCGACGTCGCGATCGAGGCGTCCGACCTCACCCTGGTCCGTGGCGACCTGCGGGCCGCCGCCGACGCCATCCGGCTGTCCCGCAAGACGCTGGCCACCATCAAGGGCAACCTCTTCTGGGCCTTCGCCTACAACGTCGCCGCGCTGCCGCTGGCCGCCGCCGGGCTGCTCAACCCCATGCTCGCCGGGGCGGCGATGGCGTTCTCCTCGGTGTTCGTCGTCTCCAACAGCCTGCGACTCCGGCGCTTCCGCAGCGCCAACGGCCCGGCGCCTGCCACCGAAGGGCCCGGCGGCGCCAATGCCGTCAGCTCACCTCCGGCGACCGCCGTCGCGCACTGACCGCCTGCATCGACACAGCTGTCCCACACACCGAAAGGCCGAATCGACCACCCAGGCCGGAGGAGGAGAGGGTCATGGCAACGCAGCAGACGACCGCCGTGCTGGAGGTCGCCGGTGTGCACTGGGCGTCGGAGAAGGCGACCGTGGAACGCATGCTCGGCCGCCGCCCCGGCGTGCTGGGCGTCGAGGCCAACCCCGTGGCCGCGACTGCGACGGTCACCTACGACCCCACGCGGACCTCGGTGGCCGACCTCGCCGGGTGGATCCGCGACTGCGGCTACCACTGCGCCGGGCAGTCGGTACCGCAACACGTATGCGACCCAGCGGTCGAGCCGCAACCGCGCGGCTTCGCCGCGCACAACGACGGCCACCAGCCGGACGTGGACGCCGGGGGAGCGACCCGCGAGCACGGCGGTCACGAGGCGAGCCACGGCGGTCACGCCGGCATGACCCCGCAAGAGGCGATGGGTCACGGCGGGCACCACGCCGGCATGTCGATGGACGACATGACCCGCGACATGCGCAACCGGTTCCTGGTCGCGGCGCTGCTGTCGATCCCGATCCTGCTGTGGTCGCCGATCGGCCGGGAGGTCCTCGGCTTCACTGCTGCCGCACCCTTCGGCCTGCGCGACGACGTCTTCTCGCTGATCCTCTCGCTGCCGGTGGTCTTCTACTCGGCCTGGATCTTCTTCGACGGCGCCTGGCGGGCGCTGCGTGCCAGGACGCTGGACATGATGGTGCTCGTCGCCGTCGCGGTGGGCGCCGGCTGGCTGTACAGCCTGGTCATCACCCTCACCGGGGGCGGCGAGGTCTTCTACGAGGCCGCCACCGTCCTCACCGCCTTCGTCCTGCTCGGCCACTGGTTCGAGATGCGCGCCCGCGGCGGCGCCAACGACGCCATCCGCACGCTGCTCGAGCTCGCGCCGCCGCGCGCGGTGGTGCTGCGCGACGGGCAGCCGATCGAGGTGCCCACCGCCGAGGTCGTCGTCGGCAACCTGATCCTGGTCCGCCCCGGCGCCAAGATCCCCGTCGACGGGACGGTGGAGGACGGGGAGTCCGAGGTCGACGAGTCGATGGTCACCGGCGAGAGCCTGCCGGTGCACAAGGCGCCCGGCGATCAGGTCATCGGCGCCTCGGTGAACACCACCGGCACGCTGCGGGTGCGCGCGACGAAGGTCGGCGCCGACACCGCGCTGGCTCAGATCGTGCAGATGGTGCAGGAGGCGCAGAACTCGAAGGCGCCCGGCCAGCGGCTGGCCGACCGTGCCGCGTTCTGGCTGGTGCTCGTCGCCCTCCTCGGCGGCGGCCTGACCCTGGGGGTGTGGCTACTGGCCGGCGCCTCCTTCGCCACGGCCATGCTGTTCGCGATCACCGTCGTGGTCATCACCTGCCCCGACGCGCTCGGCCTGGCCACGCCGACGGCGATCATGGTCGGAACCGGCCTGGGCGCCCGACGCGGCGTGCTGTTCAAGAACGCCACCGCACTGGAGACCGCCGCGCGGATCGACACGGTGGTGATGGACAAGACCGGCACCCTGACGAAGGGCGAGCCGGAGGTCACCGACGTCGTCGTCGACGGCATGGAGCCAGACGACGTCCTGGCGCTGGTCGCCGCCGTGGAACGCGAGTCCGAGCACCCCCTGGCCGCCGCCGTGGCCCGGCACGCCGACGACCTCGGTGCACCGGCGCTGGTCGCCACCGGGTTCCGCAACGTCCCCGGCCACGGCGCCTCCGCAGAGGTCGGCGGCCGCCCGGTGCTGGTCGGCAACGCCAAGCTGATGGCCGACGAGGGCGTCGACCTCGGCACGCTCAGCGTGCGCCGCGAGGAGCTGGCCGGCAGCGGCCGCACCGCGGTCCTCGTCGCCGTCGACGGCCGGGCCACCGGGGTGATCGCGCTGGCCGACGCCCCGCGGGCGACCTCGGCTGCGGCGGTGGCCGCACTGCACGAGGCCGGCGTGGAGGTGGTCATGCTCAGCGGCGACAACGAGGCCACCGCCCGACGCATCGCCGGCCAGCTGGGCATCGACACCGTGATCGCCGACGTCCTGCCCGGCGACAAGGCCGCGAAGATCACCGAGCTACAGCGGGCCGGCAAGCGGGTCGCGATGGTGGGCGACGGCGTGAACGACGCACCCGCACTCGCGTCCGCCGACCTTGGCATCGCAATCGGCGCGGGCACCGACGTCGCCATCGAGACCGCCGACGTCGTGCTCATGCGATCCGACCCGCTGGACGTGCCCGCCGCGCTGACCATCGGCCGCGGCACGCTGCGCAAGATGCGGCAGAACCTCGGCTGGGCGATCGGCTACAACGCCATCGCGCTGCCGATCGCGGCCGGGGTGTTCGAGCCGGCGTTCGGCCTGGTGCTGCGGCCCGAGATCGCCGCGCTGTCGATGTCCGGGTCGTCGTTCCTCGTCGCGGTCAACGCGCTGCTGCTCAAGCGGCTGCGGCTACCCGCCGCGGCCGAGACGCCCGCGGCCGAGACGGCCACGGTCCCGGCGCCGGAGCCGGTGTCCCGCTGACGGTGCGACAGCGGCCACGAAGCTCCGCGACGGACGCTGCGGAGGCATCGTGCCGCTGTGCCTCGTCTCGCTGCTCACCGGCATCGTCCAGTCGGTGGGCACCCCGTGGGGCCTGCTCCGCCACTGGTGGGTCCTGGTCGAGCTGGGGCTCACTGTGGTGGCCACCGCGCTGCTCCTCCTGCACACCCAGCCGATCGGGCACCTCGGTGCCGTCGCCGCCGCCGGTGGCGGGTTCGGTGCCGACCTGAACGGGATGCGGCAAGCCGAGGGGCCGGCTGCTCACGCAGCCGACCCCCTCCTGCGGTGTGGGCTACTCGCCCGTCCGCGAACCGGGGAGGCGGCGGGTCGCCCTCGCGGATGTGCGAGTCGTCCCCCCGGGGCTTGTGGACGTACGTGTCCGTGGTCGTGCTCAGCTTCGCGTGTCCGAGCCACGCCTGGACGCGGGTGGGGTTGATCCCGTAGCCGCCGTCCGACTCCGGTGCGAGCGACCAGGACGCCCACCCGTGCCGGAGCCAGTGGCAGCCCCTCCACTGCCACCCGCACCGCTCGCGGGCCGGCGCCTGGTCAGCTTCCGCTTCCTGGACAGGCCCCGGCCCTTCCGCTTCGGGCCGGTCGGGCCGGTCGGGCCGGTGGGGCCGGCTGGCGGCCGGGACGCCCCGCCGTCCGCGACCCAGCGCCGGATGACGTCGGGGCTCCAGCGCGGCTTGCTGCCGACCATCCGCGGCGGCGGGAACGTCTCGTCCTCGCGCCGGATGTCGCGGACGTGCCGCTCGCTGACGTCGAGGTAGTGGGCGATGTGCATGCGTCCCCAGGACGTGTCGTCCGGGGGTCTCGTGGTGTTGTGTGACACGGCGTGACGGCCTGGTGAGAACGGGCAGGTCAGCGGGGGAGTGGGGGGCTGAGGTCCTGGACCACCCCAGATCTACGAGGGCACCAACCAGATCCAGCGGATGGTGATCGCCCGGAGCCTGCTGAGGTAGGGCGCCGACCGGCGGCCCGGCTCCCCGAGCGCCGGAGACCGGGGCCCGTCAGGTGAGCCAGCCACTGGGGCCGGGCGTGCGACGACGCCACACGTGCTTGAGCTCGCGGTACTCCGCCAGCCCCGTGGGCCCCAGCTCCCTGCCCACCCGGACTGCCCGCGGCCGCCCCACTCCGCTCCGGGGACGTACGGGTGGTAGTCGTTGATCCACACCGTGCCGCAGCGCAGCGCGGCGGCGACCCGCTCGGCGAACCTCCTCGCGAACGACGGCCATGTCCCGCCGGCACCCGGTGAGCACCGTGGGCCGGTAGAAGAAGCCGTTCCGCAGCGCCGGCTCGTCGGGACGGCGCCCGCCGGCGGCCAGGACGGCGCCCTCGGCCAGCGCCCCGGCGACCATCCGCTCGGTCCGCGCGCGCTGCGCCGCCGAGATCAGCGGGCCCGACTGCGTGCGGTCGTCCCGCCCGTCGCCGAGCCGGATGGCCGCTGCGCCGGCGACCAGCCCCGCGACCACCGCGTCGTGCACCTCGGCGTGCACGACCAGCCGGGAGCCCGCCGAACAGACCTGGCCGGCGTGCAGGAACGCGCCGTGCAGGGCGTTGTCGACCACCACGTCCACGTCCACGTCGGGGAAGACGACGTTTGGGTTCTTGCCGCCCAGCTCGCAGTGCACCCGCGTGACGGTGTCCGCGGCCGCGCGCAGGACCCCGCGGCCGGTGGCGGTGCCGTCGGTGAAGCTGACCAGGTCGACGTCGGGGTGCGCGACCAGCGCGGCCCCGGCCGCCCCGTCCCCGAGCATCAGGCCGACGACGCCCGAGGGCAGCCCGGCCTCGGCGAGCAGCGCCACCAGGTGGGCGGTGGTCAACGGGGTGAGCTCGCTCAGCTTGACCACGGCGGTGCAGCCGGCGGCGAGCGCGCGCCAGCTTCCAGGAGATCGCCAGCAGCGGGTAGTTCCACGGCCGTGATCAGCGCGCAGACCCCCGCGCGCTCGGCCTCGGAGCGGTGGTCGTGCGGGCGGTGACGCAGCTCGACGTCGCCTCGGGCGTCGAGGGTGGCCTCGCCGTCGTCCTGCTCGCGATCTTCCTCGACCGGCTCACGGCCGCGTTCGGTCACCGGACGGCGCTGTCGCGGGTGCTGCGGGCACGGAGGGGCCGGACCCCTCCTCGCGCCGAGACCGGGTCGTCGGCTCCGCGGTCCGAGGCGCGGGAACCGGCCGTCGTGCACGCGTCCCCCTGACGACGGGCCACCGCCCGGGTCACGCATGGCACCATGCGCCCGGAGGCCACCGGTGCCGCCGGCGACGGGTGCCTGCCGACGGCACGTGAGACCGGGTCGTCAGGGGAGGTGGTCATGGCCGGCCCGCTGATCGAGACCAAGCTGCACGTCCCGCGGCGGCGGCGCCGCGCGGTGGCGCGTCCGCGGCTGGTCGAGCGGCTCGACCGTGCGGAGGAGGCGTCGCTCACCCTGGTGTCGGCGCCGGCGGGGTTCGGGAAGACGACGGTGCTCACGGAGTGGCTGGCCGCCCTCCCCCCGGGGGAGCGGTCGGTCGCCTGGCTCTCGCTGGACCAGCGCGACAACGACCCGGCCCTCTTCTGGAGCTACCTGATCGCCGCGCTGCGGGCCGCGGCGGACGACGTCGGCGCCGCGGCGCTGGCGCTCCTGCAGTCGCCGCAGCCGTCCCTGGAGGCGGTCCTCGCGACGCTGGTGAACGACCTGTCCGCCCTCGCCCGGGACGTCGTGCTGGTGCTCGACGACTACCACGTCATCGAGGCGCGCGAGGTGCACGACGGGATGGCGTTCCTCGTGGAGCACCTCCCGCCGCAGGTCCACCTGGTGATCGCCGGCCGCGCCGACCCTGCGCTGCCGCTGGCGCGGTGGCGCGGGCGCGGTGAGCTCCTCGAGGTCCGCGCCGCCGACCTGCGCTTCACGGCGGAGGAGGCCGCGGCCTACCTCGGCGCCGCGATGGGACTGGCGCTGACCGCGGACGACGTCGCTGCGCTGGAGGACCGCACCGAGGGGTGGATCGCCGCGCTGCAGCTGGCGGCGCTGTCGATGCAGGGCCGCGACGACGTTCCGGCGTTCATCGCGGGCTTCGCCGGTGACGACCGCTACGTCGTCGACTACCTGGTCGAGGAGGTCCTGGAGCGCCAGCCCGAGCAGGTGCGCGGCTTCCTGCTGCAGACCTCCGTGCTGGGCCGGCTGACCGGCCCACTGTGCGACGCGGTCACCGGCCGGGACGGCGGCCAGGCGATGCTGGAGGCTCTCGACCGGGACAACCTGTTCCTCGTCCCGCTCGACGACCGGCGCCGGTGGTACCGCTACCACCACCTGTTCGCCGACGTCCTGCAGGTGCACCTGCACGCCGAGCAGCCCGACGCCGTGCCGGACCTGCACCGGCGGGCCTGCGACTGGTACGAGCGCACCGGCGACCTGGCCGAGGCGGTCCACCACGCGCTGGCCGGCCGGGACGTCGCCCGAGCGGCGGACCTGGTCGAGCTGGGGCTGCCCGCGCTGCAGCAGGGCCGGCAGGAGGCCACGATGCGCCGCTGGCTGGAGGCCCTCCCGGACGAGGTGATCCGGGCCCGCCCCGTGCTCAGCGTCGCGTACGCCGGGGCACTGATGGTGCGGGGCGAGGTCGAGGGCGTCGAGGCACGCCTGCGCGACGCCGAGCGCCGACTCGACCCGACCGGGGCGCCGGCCGCGGACATGGTGGTGGTGGACGCCGACGCCTTCGGCCGGCTGCCCACGGCGATCGCCATGTACCGCGCCGGGCTGGCCCTGCTGGCCGGCGACCTGGCCGGCACCGTCACGCACGCCCGGCGGGCGATCGACCTCGCCGGTGCCGACGACCATCTGGGCCGCGGCGGGGCGGCCGGCCTGCTGGGCCTGGCCCACTGGGCCGGCGGGGACCTGGACGCCGGGCACCGGTCGTACGCCGCGGCCGCGGCGGACCTCGAGCTGGCCGGGCACCGGTCCGACGGGACCGGCTGCGCCATCGCGCTGGCCGACATCCGGATCACCCAGGGCCGGCTCCGCGACGCGATGAGCACCTACGAGCGGGCGCTGCGGCTGGTGACCCCCGGCACCGGCCCGGTCCTCCGCGGAGCCGCGGACATGCACGTGGGCATCGCGGGGGTGCTCCTGGAGCGCGGGGACCTCGAGGCCGCCGGCCGGCACCTGGCCACGAGCAGGGACCTGGGCGAGCAGGCCGGCCTGCCGCAGAACCCCTACCGCTGGCGGGTCGTCTCGGCCCGCCTGCGCGAGGCCGAGGGCGACCCCGACGGCGCGCTCGCGCTCCTCGACGAGGCGCAGCGCCGGTACGTCGGTGACTACTTCCCCGACGTGCGGCCGATCGCCGCGCTCCGGGCGCGCGTGCACGCACGGCAGGGCAGGTGGGCCGACGCGCTGGCCTGGGCGGAGGAGCGCGGGGTGTCGACCGATGACGACCTGCACTACCTGCGGGAGTTCGAGCACACCACCCTGGCCCGGGTGCTGGTGGCCGGGTACGCGGCCGGGGAGGGTTCGATCTCCGGGGCCCTGCAGCTGCTGGAGCGCCTCCTCTCCGCGAGCGAGCAGGGCGGGCGAACCGGCACCGTCATCGACGTGCTGGTGGTGCAGGCGCTCGCGGAGCAGGCCCGGGGGCACCTGCCGGCCGCGCTCGCCGCGCTGCGCCGCGCGCTGACCCTGGCCGAACCGGAGGGTCACGTCCGGCTGCTGCTGGACGAGGGCGCAGCCCTGGCGCCCCTGCTGCGGGCGGTCGCCGTGGAGGGCGGCGCCGCCGCGGGCTCCGCCCGGCGGCTGCTGGCGGCACTGGGGACGGGAGGGGAGGGCGCGCCGGCGCCGGTGGGCCTGGTCGAGCCGCTGAGCGCTCGTGAGCTCGAGGTGCTCCGGCTGCTCGGCACCGACCTCGATGGCCCCGACATCGCCCGCCGGCTGTTCGTGTCCGTGAACACCGTCCGGACCCACACCAAGAACATCTACGCCAAGCTGGGCGTGAACAACCGCCGCGCGGCGGTCCGCCGGGGCGAGGAACTGGACCTGCTGGCCCGGCCGCACCGCCGGCCCGCGCGCGCCGACCAGTAGCACGTCGGCCTCCCGGTCGCGGATCACCCTCCCGGATCACCAGACGTGGTGATCCGCTCTCACCACCCTCCTCCCTACGTTTCGTCCCGCACCGACGAACGCCGGGACGCCGGTGCGAGGACGACACCGGACAGGGGGACTCGATGACGACGCAGACCACCGGCGGCCCCTCCGACCCGAGCCGCTACGAGATCCGTCTCGGGGGCCACCTCGAGGCCCGCTGGGCCGTCTGGTTCGACGGGATGAGCCTCAGCCGCGCCGGTGACGGCAGCACCGTCCTCACCGGTCCGGTGGTCGACCAGGCGGCACTGCACGGCCTGCTGCGCAGGGTCCGCGACCTGGGCCTGCCGCTGCTCGCCGTCACCCGACTCGGCCCGGACCAGCCGTCCACCTCCACTCCCGCACGACCCGGAAGGACCGCGACATGACCACCACCGCCCACACCCCCGGAGCGACCCGCCCGTCGCCCGACTCGCTGCGCCGGACCTCCCGAGCCGCCGGCATCCTGTACCTGCTCACGTTCGTGTCGATGCCCACCCTGATGGTGTTCCAGCCGGTGCGGGACGGCGCCGGCTTCGTGCTGGGCGCCGGCAGCGACACCGGCGTGCTGTGGGGCGCCTTCTCCGAGGTGGTCGTCGCCCTCGCCGGCATCGGTACGGCCGTCGTCTTCTTCCCGGTGGCGAGGCGGGTCAGCCAGACGGCCGCCATCGGGTTCGTCACCGCCCGCGTGGTGGAGGGCGCGCTCATCATCGTCGGCGTCGTCAGCGTGCTCACGCTCGTCACCCTGCGCAACGACGTCGCCGGCGGCGCCGACGCGGATCCCGCGTCCCTGGCCACCGTCGGCTCCACCCTGACCGCGACCTACGACTGGACGTTCCTGCTCAGCCAGAGCCTCATGCCGGTCTTCAACGCGCTGTGCCTGGGCTACGTCCTGTACCGGTCCGGCCTCGTGCCACGCATCCTGCCCACCCTGGGGCTGATCGGCGCCCCGCTGCTGCTCGCCGCCGACATCGCGATCTTCTTCGGCGTCGCCGACCGGCTGGGCCCGATCGCCGTCGCCGCGCTCCCGATCGCGATCTGGGAGTTCTCGCTGGGCGTCTACCTCACCGTCAAGGGCTTCCGGCCCGCCGCCGTCGCCGCCCTCCCGTCCGAGCAGGCCGTGCGATGAGGGCCGCGGTCTACTCCCGGTTCGGTGGCCCGGAGAACGTCCGGGTCGAGCAGCTGCCGCGCCCGCCGGTGCGCCCGGACGACGTGCTCGTCCGGGTGTGCGCGAGCACCGTCAGCGCTGCGGACCACCGGGCCCGCAGCCGCGAGGTGCCGCGCGGGCTGGGGCTGCTCGCGGCGGCCGGCATCGGGGCCTTCCGGCCGAAGCGCCGCGTGCTGGGCATGGACCTCGCCGGCGTCGTCGAGGCGGTCGGCGCCGGCGTCACCCGGTTCCGGCCCGGCGACGAGGTCGTCGCGATGCCCGGCGCGGAGTTCGGCGGCCACGCCGAGTTCGCCCGGGTGCGGCAGGACGGCGCCATCGCCCTCAAGCCCCGGACCATGACGTTCGAGGACGCCGTGACGCTGGTCTTCGGCGGTCTCACCGCCCGCGGCTTCCTGGACCAGGTCGACCTCGCGCCGGGTGCGAGGGTGCTGGTCAACGGGGCGTCGGGCGCGGTCGGGACGGCGGCGGTGCAGCTCGCGACGCACGCCGGGGCACACGTCACCGGCGTCTGCAGCGGCGGCAACCGCGACCTGGTGACCTCGCTGGGCGCCGACCGGGTGATCGACCACACGACCGACGACTTCGCCGCCGGGCCGGCCCGCTACGACGTGATCGTCGACTGCGTCGGCAACGCGCCGTTCGAGCGGGTCGGGCACCTGCTCGACCCGGGCGGCGCGCTGCTGCTCGTCATCGCCGATCTGCCGGGGATCCTGCGGGCACCGTGGCGCAGCCGTACGACGGGGAAGCGCGTCATCGCCACCGTCGGGAAGCCCACCGCCGAGGACCTGGCGTTCCTGGTCGACCTCGCCGAGGCCGGCTCCTACCGGGCGGTCCGCGACCGCACCTACGACCTGGCCGACATCGCCGAGGCGCACCGCTACGTCGACACGGGTCGCAAGCGGGGCAACGTCGTCGTCCGCATCGCCGCCGGCGGGCCCGCGAGGAGCACGCCGGCTCAGGGCAGCCCGGCGGCCTCGGCGAACACGGACTCGTAGGCGTCGAGGACCGTCGAGAACGCGTACCGCTCCCGGGCGCGGGCCGAACCGCGGGCCCGGTCCGGGGGCGCCGCGGCCAGCTGCGCCAGCGCGGCGGTCAGCGCCGCGACGTCCCGCGGGGGGACGACGACCCCGAAACCGGTCTCCTGCACCGGCGTCCGGACCCCCGGCAGGTCGCTGGCCAGCACCGGCACCCCGCTCATCATCGCCTCCACCTGCACGATGCCGAACGCCTCGAACGCGTTCACCGACGGCAGCGCGAAGACGTCCAGCGAGGCGTAGAGGTCGGGGATCTGCTCCTCGGGGAGGAAGCCGAGCAGCCGGATCCGCGGGTCCTCGCCGGCCAGCCGGCGCACCTCGTCCACCACCGAGCCGCCGACCACCCCGGCGAAGTCGCCGCCGACGAGCAGCCGGAGGGTGGGGTCGGGCAGCGCGCGCACGGCGCGGACCAGGTACTGCAGGCCCTTCTCCTCGACGATCCGGCCGAGGAACCCGATGTGCGGGCCGTCGCCGTCCCGGAACCGGGGGACCCCGCCCGTGCGCGGCCGGCACGGCGGGGGGATGACGGCGGTGCGGTCGGACATCGCCGGCCACAGCCGGCTGTGCCGGGCGTAGTCGTCGCTGGACACCACCACCCGGTGCGACCGCCGCAGGGCGCGCCGGCTGGCGGCGTCGACGCCGGCGGTCTGCACCCGGTTGACCAGCCCCGGCGGCAGGCTCACGTCGCAGTGGTAGGTGGTCACCAGCGGGGTGCGGACGCCGGTGAGCAGGCCGGCCTCCGGCATGGGCAGGTGCAGGTTGACCACCGAGGCCGATGCGGCCGCGGCCCGCGTCCGCCGGACCAGGGCCGGGGAGATCACCCCCTTGCCCACCCGGGCCAGGACCGGGGCCCGCTCGACCTCCACGCCGTCGAGCACCTCGTGCTCGGGCAGCGACGGGTCGTGCCGGCTGGTCACCACGCGCACCCGGTGGCCGCGGGCGGCGAGCCCGACCGCCACGTCTCGGGCCACGTTGGTCAGGCCGCTGACGTAGGGCGCGTAGTAGTCGAGCGACACCAGGACGTCGAGCCGGGTCACGGGGTCCCTCCTCCGGTTCGGGCGGCCGCCGGCGCCGGCTGCGGCCGGTGGTGGAACAGGGCGACGGTGCACCAGGCCAGCGCCGCCGCCGTCCCGACGGCGAACGCCCACGCCCCGCGCGCCGAGGCGCCGGGGACGAGCGCGGCGACCCCGGCGGCCACCACCAGCCCGCTGGCCCAGGCGAGGGCGCTGTCGCGGTGCCGCCCGGCGGCCACCACGGCCTGGCTGCAGACCAGCAGGCCCAGGTGCAGCACGCTGCCGACCGCGAGGACGGCGACGACGTCGGCCGCCACCGCGTAGCGCTCGCCGAACACGAGGGCGACCGCGGGCGGTCCGGCCAGCGCGCCGACCACTCCGGCGACCGCGGCCAGCGCGGCCGTCCCGGCGAGCAACCCGCCCAGCATCCGCCGCCGTGGGCCCGGCTCGGGGCGGGCGGCGACGTCGGTGAGCGTCGGCAGGAGCGCGCTCTGCAGCGGCACGGCGACGAACAGCGGCAGCCGCACCAGGGTGAAGGCGGCCACGAACGCGGCGGCCGCGGCCGCCTCCCCGGGCCCGGCGGTGCCGGTGACCAGCACCGGCGCGGCGTTGAGCAGCGCCTGGGCGCAGAGGGTGCCGATCGCGAGGTGGCCGACGGCGGGCAGCCGGAGGCGCTCGGCGCGGGCCCCGGGAGGCGGCGCGGGTCGGGGCCGGAGGGCCAGCCAGCCGAGCAGCGGCAGGTGTGCCAGGACGAGCGCGGCGACCAGGGTCCAGCCGAACGCCGTCGCGTCGGCCGGTCCCACCAGTGCCGCGACGGCGGCCGCGCCGGCCACCCGCGCGGCCGCGTCGGTGAGCAGGACGGTGCCGTGGGTGCCGTACCGCCCGTTGCCCAGCAGCAGCCCGCGCAGCAGGAACTGCCCGGCGGAGACGACGCAGACCGCACCGAGGGCCAGCAGGAGACCGCGGTGCCCGCCCAGCGCCGGCAGCAGCAGCGGGCCGGCGAGCAGGACCGCTGCCAGGCTGGCCCCGGTGAGCACGGCGCAGGCCGTGCCCGCCCCGGCCGGGAGTCCGCCCCCGCCCGCACGGTGCACCAGCCGGGTCACCTCGAGCTCGAGCGGGAGGAAGACGCCGAAGCCGACGACCAGCGCCAGCGACCAGTAGGCGCCGAACCACCCGTACTCGTCGGCGGGCAGGCTGCGCGCGACGAGCGCGAGGTAGCCGTAGGTGAGCACACCGGAGACGACGACGCTGAGCGCGACCCAGCTCAGCGCGGGCGCCAGCCTCCGGCGCTCGGTGGCGCTCAGTGCGCGGCTCCCGGCGAGGGCTCGCCGGGAGCGGTCCGCAGTCGCACGCAGGGACCGTATCGGGCGACGGCCGCGTGACGGGTTCCGCCCCGACCGTGTTGACTGACGCCCGGCCAGGACGGTCGGCGGTGGAGGGGGACTGGGTTGGACGTCGTCGACCGGGTGCCCGCCGGTCCCGACGTCACCGACCGCCCGTCGGTGTCCCGTGGCGGCCGGGTGCGGCGGGTCCTCCCGCTGCTGCTGGCGCTGGTCGCCATCGCCTGCTCGGTGGCGCTGCCGCTCGCGCCGGTCGAGATGAGCGTGCCCACGGTCAGCTGGCCGCAGGACCCGGCGCGGCCGGCGTCCACGATGCTCGAGCTGACCAACCAGCAGCCGCTGGCCGTCGACGTCTCCTTCAGCTGCGCGGCGGTGCGGGCGGCCGCGGCGACCCCCGACGGGGTCCTCGTCTCCACGCTGGAGCCCGGGCACCCGGCGGCCCGCACCGACGGCCTGCTCGTCACCGCCCGCGACGGCCGGCTGGCCGTCCTCGACCGCGGCCAGGAGCTCCTCGACGAGCCAGTCGCCGCCGGCGACTGCGCGTACCGGGTCACCGGGGACGCCGGCGGCCTGGTCCTCGAGCGCGACGGCCGTGAGGTCGCCGCCGCGGCGGGCGGGGCGGACGCGCTGCCCGACGTCGACGTCCTCGCCACGAGCCTGACCGCGCTGCCCTCGGACGGCGACCTGCGCGTCGAGCTGACCGTCGACAACCAGTTCAACACCACGCCGACGCGGCTCAAGCAGGTGCTGGTTGCGCTCGCGCTGCTCGCCGCCGCCGGTTCGCTGGTCGCGCTGTGGCGGGCCGACCGCCGGCGCGCGCCCGTGCGCCCGGACACCTCCCGGTCCGGCGGCGGGAAGCCGGCGCCGGCGGCCCGCGTGCTGTCCGCGGCGGTCGACGTCGTCGTCGTCGCGACGGCGGTGCTCTGGCTCTTCCTCGCGCCGCTGTCGGACGACGACGGCTACTACGCCGCGATGGCCCGCAACGCCGAGCAGGAGGGGTTCGTCGGCAACTACTACCAGCTGCTCAACCAGTCCTTCACGCCGTTCACCTGGTTCTACCGGTTCCTCGGCTGGTGGCAGGAACTCGGCGACAGCCCGGCGCTGCTGCGGGTGCCCGCGCTGGTCTGCGGCCTGGCCACCTGGGTGCTGCTGCGCCGGCTCACGACCCGCCCGGGCGCGCTGCCCGCCGCGGTCGCCGGCGCGCGGTGGGGCGGCGCGGTGACCGTCGTCGTCCTCGCCACGGTCTTCCTGGCCTGGTGGCTGCCCTACGGCATGGGGGTCCGGCCCGAGGCGGTCGTCGGCGTGCTCGCCCTCGCTGTCCTGGCCGGGATCCTCGCCGGCCTGCGGCGCCGGCGGCTGCTGCCGGTCGCGCTCGCCGTCGGGGCCGCGGGCCTGGCGGTGGCGGGCCATCCGACGGGCTTCGTCGCGCTGGCCCCGCTGGTGGCCGCCCTGCCGCGGCTGGCGCGGCTGGTGCGGGAGGACGCCGCCGGCTCGGGGGTGGCGGCGCGGGTGGCGCTGCTGCTGGCACCCGGGGCGTTCGCGGCGGTGGCCGCCTTCGCCGACGGGTCGCTGTACGACTTCCGGCGCGGTCAGGAGATCTTCCTGTCCATCCAGGAGCAGAACTCCTGGTACGACGAGTGGCAGCGCTACGGCTTCCTGCTCAACGAGATCCCGATGGGGTCCTACGCCCGCCGCGCGGCGGTGCTGGCCGGGATCGCGGCGCTGCTGTGGTTCCTCGTCCTGTCGGTCGCCGCCCGGGCCTCCGGGCTGCGGATCCCGGCGACGCTGCTGCTGGCCGGGCAGTCGCTGGCCGCGGCGCTGCTGCTGCTCTGGCTCACCCCGAGCAAGTGGACCCACCACTTCGGCGCCCTGTCCGGCCTGGGACCGCTCTTCCTCGCCCTCTTCCTCGTGTCGGCCCCGGTGCTGGTCCGCCGCCTGCTCCGGGAGACGGCGGCCTCCCCGGTGACGCCGGTGCTCGCGGTGGGCTCCGCGGTCGTGGTGGCCGCACTGGCCCTGCACGGGCCCAACAGCTGGCCCTACACGTGGCTGCCCGGGATGCCGCACCCCGGGGAACCGCCGTTCGTCGGGCCGGTCGTCCTGGGCAGCCTGGCCACCTGGACGGCGGTCGCCGTCGTCGTGCTGCTGGCCGTCCGGCTGGTGGGGCGGAGACGGCGCACCGGGTGGGGGTGGCCGGTCGCGGTGCCGGTGCTCGTCCTGGTGTTCCTGGCCGTCTCGGTCGGGCACCTGCTCGGCAGCTTCGCCGTGGCCACCCTGCGGACGCTCGACGGCCTGCCCTGGTCGCCCTGGGCGGACTCGCTGACCGACCCGTCGGCCGAGGGTTGCGGCGCCGCCGGCGGGATCGACGTCCTCGACGTGTCCGCTGCCCGGCCGCTGGAGCCGGACGCGGCGGCACCGGAGGCGCCCGGGCCCGGGGACTTCGTCCCGGGCGGCGGCTGGTTCGCGCCCGGCCCGCCGCCGGCCGCGCCGGGGACCGGGGTGGCCCGGTACGCGTGGGGCAGCCTGCCGGACGGCGGGGGAGAGGACGCGACCGGCGAGCAGGTGACGCCGTGGTTCGCCGTCCCGGCCACGGGCGACGACGAGGCGCTGGCCGTGCTCGCCGCCGGGCGGCTGACCGTGGGCAACGAGCTGCGCGTGGAGTACGCCCGCGCGGACGGCGAGGTCGTGGCCACCCAGGAGCTCACCGACCGCCAGGACGCGCCGCGCTGGCGCACCTTCGTGCTCGACGCCGGGCCGGCGGGCGACGCCGCGCTCCTCCGCCTGGTGGCCGAGGACCGCAGCGGCGGGACCGGCGGGTGGCTGGCGTTCACCGGGCCCTCGGTGCTGCCACGGGTGCCGCTGTCGGCGTACCTCCCCGAGGACGCCGCGGTCGCCGTCGCCTGGCAGTTCGCCTTCGCCTTCCCGTGCCAGCGCCAGCCGGTGGTCCGGTACGGGATCACCGAGCCCGCGGAGTACGGGGTGCTCTGGCGCTTCGGGGCCGACGGCGACGGTCTGGCCGACAACACCTGGGCGGTCGCCCGCGGCGGGCTGTTCGCGCCCGTGCAGCGCACCTCGTCGGTCACCGAGCTCGACACCGTCATCCGCGGCCACCCGGAGATCCGCGACGTGCAGGTCTACCGGTTCGGCGTGCCCCACCCCGAGCGCGGCTACGACCTGTCACCCACCCGTGTGGTCGTGCCCGGCTGGACGGGTGCCCCGGCTCCCTGATCGCAGGGGTTGTCTCCCGGGGCCGGTTACCGTGGACTACACATCAGTTCGGCCGGCCGGCCGGAGGAGCCGGGGGCCACCCCTGCGTGCGGCATGAGCCCGGAGGAGGTGGGATGGACGTCGAGGACGAACGGCGCAACGCCACGGTGCGGGCGGTGTTCGCCGACAACGTCGTGGCCGACCTGCCCACGGTGACCGCCGCGGAGCCCGCGGAGCCGGGCACCGTCCCGCCCGCCGTGGAGCCTGCGGAGCCGGGGACCGCCGCGCCGGCCGCCGGTGCGCGGCGGGGCGGCGCCGGCGCCGTGGCCCTCGGCGTCCTGCGCACCATGCGACCGCGGCAGTGGACGAAGAACGTGCTGGTCCTCGCCGTCCCCCTGGCCGCCGGCACGCTGTTCCAGCCGTCGGTGCTGCGCGCCACCGCGCTCGCGTTCGTGGTGTTCTGCCTGGCCGCCAGCGGCATCTACCTGCTCAACGACGTCCGTGACGTCGAGCAGGACCGCCGGCACCCGCGCAAGCGGTTCCGCCCGGTGGCCTCCGGGGCGGTGCCGGTCCCGGTGGCGGTGGTCGCCGGGGTGGTGCTGCTCGTCGTCGCCCTGACCGGCGCGGCCCTTCTCACCCGCTGGCAGCTGGCCGGGGTGCTGGCCTGCTACGTCGCCATCTCGGTGGCCTACAGCTTCTGGCTCAAGGACCAGCCGGTCGTCGACCTGGCCGCCGTGGCGTCGGGCTTCGTGCTGCGCGGCGTGGCCGGCGGCGCGGCCGCGGGGATCGCGGTCTCGCAGTGGTTCATCCTCGTGTCCGCCTTCGGCGCGCTGTTCATGGTGGCGGGGAAGCGCTACGCGGAGCTGGTGGCCCTGGGGGAGCAGGGGGAGACCCGGCGGGCGCTGCGCGAGTACTCGGCGAGCTACCTGCGCTTCGTCTGGAGTCTCTCGGCCGGCGTGGCGTGCACGACCTACAGCTTCTGGGCCTTCGAGATGCGGGCCGACGACGGCATCGCCTGGACCACCATCTCGATCGCCCCCTTCGTGCTCGCCCTGCTGCGCTACGCGGTCGACGTCGACCGGGGCGACGCCGGGGCACCCGAGGACATCGTGCTGCGCGACAAGGTGCTGCTCGTCCTCGGCCTGGTCTGGGGCCTGTGCGTGGGCGCCAGCGTGCTCAGCACCTGACGTCCGGGCCGGCGCCGTCGAGCAGCCGGGACACCGCCGCCAGCCGGGCGTCGCCGGCCATCGCCGCCAGCCACGCCGACCAGCCCGGCCGGGACCGCATCGCCTCCAGCGCGGCCCGGGCGGCCGCCCGGTCGCCGCGTCGCGAGGCGGCGAGGGCGGCGTAGAGGTCGCGGGCACCCTCCGGCGCGAACAGGGCGAGGTGCTCGTAGTCCCGCTCGTCGTAGGCGCGCTGCAGGTTGCGCAGCATCCGGAGCTGGGCGACCGGGTCGGCGGAGTCGTCCACCCGCAGGTCCACCCGGACCCCGTCGTCCTCCTCGGTGGCCGGCGTCCCGCCGACCACCAGGAGCGCGGCGGACTGCCGGCCGCGCAGGTCGCCGCCGGCGTCCTGCCCGGCGGCGAGCGCGGCGAGCAACCGGTCGGCGAGGTCCCCGGTCGTGGCGTCCCAGGCCCGCACCATGGCCGGCAGCACGTCGGTGGAGGCCAGCATGTTGCCCTGGACGCTCATCCCGTCGCCGACGAGGTGCCCGCTCACCGGGAACGAGCCGCGCCCGGTGTCGGCGGCCACGGCGCCGCCGGTGTCCAGGACGGCGATCTGCCGGTCCACGTCCTCGGCGGCGTGCGCGGCGGCCCGGACCAGCTCGGCCGGGGTCGCCCCCTCCTCGAGTCCCTGGAGCAGGGAGGGCCCCAGCCCGCGCCGGCTGCGCGCCTGGACGGCGACCACGCCCACGCCCGGCCGCGCGGTTGGCACGGCACGGCCCACGGCCAGGATGCAGGAGGAGACCGCGATGCCGAGGTGCCCCGTGGCCGGGTCGCGGGCGAGAACCGAGAAGGTCACGGGAGCTCCTCGCCGGCGCGCGATGGGTCGTGGCCGGCCGGGCGGCCACGTCTCAGGAGGGACGGCCCAGCTCGCGGACGCCGTCGATCGTGCGTCCGAGCGTAGCCGTGACCCGCTCGGCGGACGCCCGGCCCGGCAGCTGGCCCGGGTCGGCGGAGCGGACCAGCACGATCGAGGCGCCGGCGGCCAGCGGGGCCAGGAGCCACGCCACCGGGCCGGCCTCGGCGGCGACGACGTCGTCGACCAGCACCCGGTCGCCTTCGGCGATCCCCAGCCGGTCGGCCAGCTCCGCCGCGGTGCCGGCCAGCCCGCCGAGGGTCAGCTCCAGCCCGCCCACCAGGAGGCCGGGCGCGCCCGGGTCGGGCGGCTGCCAGGCGGTGAAGACGTCGCCGTGCGCCCGGACCTCCAGGGCGAAGTCCCGCGCCGGGCCGGCGTAGCCGGCCATGCCCATCCCCAGCGGGTGCAGGGAGAGGCCCAGCAGCTCGGGGAGGTCCTGCTCCTCCAGCGGCGCCAGCCGGTCCTGGGCGGCGAGGACGACGTCGACGCCGTCGAGCCGGCCGTCGTCCTCCGCCGCGGTGTCGAGGACGGTCGCGCCGCAGCTCCACACCGCCAGCAGCACCGCGGCGGTCTGCCAGTGCACCGGGAGCGCCACTGCGACCGTGCTGCCCGCCGTGACGTCGAACTCGTCCTGGAGCAGGTTGGCGGTCTTGGCGACCCAGTTGGCCAGCGTGGTGGCCGAGAGCTCCACCCGGTCGCCGGTCCCGTCGTCGTAGAAGGTGACCAGCGGCGCTGCGGCATCCCGCCGCAGCGTGGCCGCGAGCAGGTCCCCGGGGGTGGCGGGTCGGTTGTGGTCCATGGGGAGAGGGTGGCACCGGATCGTCCGGACCCCCCGTCGGCACCACGGTTCTGCGGTTACAGTCGATGACCGAAGCCCACCCATGCGTGCCGCCGCGCGCGACCATGCCCGACGACGACCCGAGGCGGTCGTCGCGTGCGGACGCCGAGCGCCGCCCGCATCGGAGAAGAGACCGCAGACCTGTGACCAGCCACCTCCACGAGCCGGTATTCGCCGACTCCCCGCCGTTCCCCGGCGCCGCCCAGGTGCAGCCGACCGGCCGGCGGGTGCTGCGGTGAGCCCGCGAACGCGGTCGACGCTGCACCAGCTCGTCCGGTTCCTCCTGGGCTCGTGCCTGGGCCTGCTCGTCGACCTGACGCTGTTCCAGACGTCGGTGTGGCTGGGCGCTGCCCCGTGGCTGGCCAACATCGTCAGTGCCGGGTGCGCCGTCGTCGTCGTGTACCTCTTCGTCACCAAGTACGCGTTCCGCACCGGCCGCACGCGTTCGTCCTTCCTGCTGTTCGTCGGCTGGTACGTCACCTCGATCCTGCTCTTCTCCGTGCTCATCGAGGTGCTCCACGGCGGCACCGGCTGGTCGCCGTTCCTCTGCAAGCTGCTCTCGTTGCCGGCCTCCTTCGGGGCGAACTTCCTCGCCAGCAAGCTGCTGTTCCGGGGCTCGAAGGGCGCGTCCGCGACCTCCGTGGACGCCGCGCCCGTGCGGGACCGCGCCGATGTCTGAACAACCGACCACTGGGGGGCCTGGAGCCATGGCACCGACCGCCGGGACCGTTCGCGCACTGCTGTTCGACCTCGACGGCACCCTCGTCGACACGCGTGAGGCCAACTACGAGGCCTACCGCGCCGCCTTCGCCGCCTCCGGGCACGACCTGACGCCGGAGCAGTTCGCCACCACGTGGGGCCGTGACTCCCGGGACTTCATCCCCGACCTGCTGCCGGGCGTCGACCGCACGGCCGTGGACACCATCCGCGCGGCCAAGAGCACGCTCTACGCGGATCTGCTCGACCGCACCACCGCCAACGCAGCGCTGATCGCCTTCCTCCGGCTGGCCGCCCCGACCCACCGCACCGCGCTGGTGAGCACGGCCAAGTCCGCCAACGGTGAGCAGATCCTGCGGGCTCACGGCCTGCGGGAGCTGTTCGACGTGGTGGTCTGGGGCGACGACGTGTCGCGCAGCAAGCCCGACCCCGAGGGCTACCTCAAGGCGCTGTCACTGCTCGGCGTCGAGGCGGCGGAGGGGCTGGCTTTCGAAGACTCCGCGACCGGCCGCGACGCGGCGCTGGCCGCCGGGCTCGCGGTGCTCGAGGTGCCGCACTTCTGATGGTCCATCGCTACTCCCGGGGCCGTCTCGTCCTCATCGGGCTCGCCCTCGCGTCCCTGGCCGTGTTCGTGGCCTCCACGTGGCCCTCGCTCGTGGCGGGCGCCGCCCGCCTGGCCGACGGACTCTCCGGCGGCGACTGGGCGGTGCTCGGCGTCGCCTGCGTCGTCCAGCTGGGTGGGCACGTGCTGCGCGCGGCCCGCACGAAGGTCCCGATCGACAACGTCCGCCGCGGCAGCCTGGCCGGCCAGTTCCGGCACCTGTCGATCGGCTACCTGTTCAGCCTCGTGTGGCCGCTGCGGCTCGGCGAGGTCGTCCGCGCCTTCCTCATCGCCAGGACGCTGCGGATCAGCTTCCTGTACACCCTCCTGGCCGTCGTCCTCGAGCGGCTGCTGGACGTCGTCCTGGTCGCCGGCGCTCTGCTCGTCGTGGCGGCGCTCGCCGACATCCCGCTGGGCGGGGTGCTCTCGGTGGCCCTGGTCGCGCTGCTGGTCTCCGCGGCCGCGATCACCGCGTTCGCGCTGCTGGTCCGCGAGAACGCGCTGCTGATGCGGCTGGCGTGGCGCGGCACCGCCCTGCTCAACACCAAGCTGGAGAACCGCGCCCGGTTCAAGCTGTGGTCGGTCATCTTCGGGTTCCAGCGCTTCTTCCGGCAGCGCCGCCAGCTGGTCCGGTACGTCGGCCTCGCGCTCGCCTCGTGGGTCTGCTACGCCGGCGCGGCCCTGCTGGTCGCCCTCGCCGTCTTCCCGTTGCTGGGCTGGCGGGACGGGGCCGCGGCGACCGCCGCTCCGTCGGCCGTCAGCAGCCCGGCTCTCGGCAACGGCGCCCCGGGCGCGTACACCGAGGGCGTGGCCGGCTTCCTCGGGGACGGGCGCGGCCTGGACGGCGAAGCGGTGCTCCTCTTCGCCACGGCCACCTGGGCGGTGGTCACCGTCCCCGTCCTGGTCGTCGCCGTCGTCGCCCTGTTCGTGAACTGGGCCCGGCGCACCAGCGCCCCGCTGACCGGTGCCGAGCTGAGCCCGGCCGACCGGTACGTCAACAAGCTCGGCCGCGACCAGGACATCTCCGGCGCGATGACCCACTTCCTGGACGCGTACTTCCAGGGCCAGCACCTCAGCCAGGTGCTGCACCGGCTCGAGGTGAACGGAAACGTCAGCCTGGTCCGCTTCTTCAAGGGCGGCTCGAACGCCGTCACCATCCTCGCCACCTCCGGCGGGGAGACCTTCGTGAAGAAGATGGTGCCGCCGGAGTACGCGCACCGGCTGAAGAACCAGCACGACTGGCTGGCCGAGCGCGCAGACCACGCCCGGCTGGTCACGGTGCTGCGCGAGCAGCACGCCGAGGACCACTACGCCATCGACCTCGAGTACCGGCCGAACTCGGTCCCGTTGTTCGACTACGTGCACGGCAACCCCTTCTCCCAGGGGGCGGCGATGCTGGCCGAGGTGTGGCAGTACATGTACGACGAGGTGTACGCGCTCGGGCCGCTGGAGGAGCACACCGAACTGCTCGAGGACTACGTCGCCGAGCGGCTGGTGCTGCGCGTCCGGGCGGCCGCCGACTCCGACCCCGACCTGGCGGAGGCCATGAAGGCCGACCGCATCTTCGTGAACGGTCGTGAGGTCGACAACTTCGACCGGGTGATCGACCGCATCCGTGCCCACGAGGAGGCCTGGCGCGACCTGGCCACCTACCGGACCTCCACCAACATCCACGGCGACCTGACCGTGGACAACGTGCTGGTCGATCTGGACACCCGGCGGGTCCTCGTGATCGATCCGTCGGACGACAACCAGGTCCGGGGTCCGGTCATCGACTTCGCTCGGCACATGCAGTCCCTGCTGTACGGCTACGAGTTCCTCAACGAGGACGAGGCGCCGGTCCGGCTCGGCAACCGCGACGGGATGCCCGAGATCGTGTACCGGGACCACCGCTCGGCCCGCTACGCCGAGCTCGCCGACTACATCAGCGCCCAGGTGATGACGCGGCACCTCACACCCGCCGAGCAACGGGCGGTGCTCTTCCACATCGGGCTCTTCTACGGCCGGATGCTCACGCACCGGATCGTCATCAACCCGGCGACCGCCCTGAAGTACTACGGGGTGTGCGTCCTGGCGCTCAACCGGTTCCTCGACCAGTACGAGCTGCCCGTCCGGGACGAGCAGCCCGACATCTTCAGCAGCGAGCCCCTCGAGTCCGAGGTGCCCGCCGAGCCCGCGATGAGAGGCCAGGTACTGACCCCGTGGACGCCGTGATCGCCATCCCGGCCTACAACTGCGCACCGCAGATCGGCCGGGTGCTCGACGAGATCAGCCCCGAGGTGGCCCACCGGCTCCGTGAGATCTGGGTGATCGACAACCGCAGCACCGACGACACGCTCGAGCGGGCGCTGGAGTACAAGCGCAGTGGCCGGCTGCCGAACCTCCGGGTGTTCCTCAACCGGCAGAACAACAGCCTCGGCGGCACGCACAAGGTCGCCTTCGAGCACGCCCGTGCGGCGGGGCACACCCACGTCGTGATCCTGCACGGCGACAACCAGGCCAAGAGCGACGAGGTCACGCTGCTGCTGGACCACGCCGAGGCGCACCCGGAGACGCAGACCGTCCTCGGCTCGCGGTTCAGCCGCCGCTCGCGGCTGCACGGCTACGACGCCAAGCGGGTCTGGGGAAACCGGGTGCTCAACGCCGTGTACAGCGCGGTGGCCCTGCGCCCCCTGCAGGATCTCGGCTCCGGCCTGAACCTCTTCGCACTGCGCGACCTCGACCCGGCGACCTACCTCGGCTTCGCCGACAAGCTGACGTTCAACTACGAGCTGATCCTCGACCTGGTGCGGCGGAAGGTGCGTTTCACCTTCGTCCCGATCACCTGGCGCGAGGAGGACCAGGTGTCCAACGCGCGCAACTGGAACATCTTCCGGACGGCGCTGCGCAACCTGGCGCTGTGGCGGCTGGGCCGGCGAACGTCCGAGCCGCCGGCCGAGCCGCGGGACTACGAGTGGGACGAGGTGCAGTGATGACCACCCTGCAGGTGCTCATGCCGATGGGCGGACTCGGGACACGGTTCCGCAAGGTCGGCGTCACCACTCCCAAGCCCCTCATCGAGGTGCAGGGCGTGCCGATGTTCCAGCGCGCGCTGCGCTCCTTCGAGCCGTGGGCGGGGGAGAAGAGCGTCACCGTCGTGGTCCGGGAGGACGACGACCGCGAGTTCGGCTTGGCCCAGCGGGTCCTGGCGGTCGAGTCCTCGGCGTCCATCGTCCTGCTCGACCACGACACCCGCGGCGCGGTCGAGACGTGCCTGGAGGCACGCAGCCGGCTCGACCCCGATCAGCCGCTGGTCATCATGGACTGCGACATCGCCTTCGACAGCCCCGGTTACTTCCGTGCTCTCCAGACGGCGGTCGAGGGGCAGGACGTCGACGGCCTCCTCCTCTCCTTCGCCTCCACCGAGCCGCGGTACAGCTTCGCCGAGGTCGGGCCCGACGGTCTCGTCGTCCGGACCGCGGAGAAGCAGGCCATCTCCTCCGACGCGCTGATGGGCGTCTACTCCTTCCCCCGCGCCCAGGTCTTCCTCGACGCGGCGGACCGCCTCATGGACAAGCAGATCGGGGCGGCGATGCCCGAGTACTACGTGTCGCTGGTCTTCAACGAGCTCATCGCGTCGGGGCACCGGGTGGGCCTCGTGCGGGGGGACTTCTACTGTTTCGGGACGCCGGAGGAGCTGGCCGCCTTCGAGGCAACCGGCGCCCCCGTGTGAGGCCACCGGTCACGCACTCCTGAGATCCGCCGAGGGGGGCCCACCGCCGCGGCGGTGGGCCCCTCTCGGCGTCGGCGTCGGCCGAGGGTCAGTAGATGCAGGTCGTGTCGGCCGCGGTGCGGGCGTCCTCGCCCTCCACCGGCTCGGACGGTGCCGGCGGCGTGACGGCCTGGCCGACGCCGTTGAAGTCCGTACCCAGGACCAGCTGCACGGTGCCCGAGGTGGCGTCCTCGCTGGCCTCGGCGACGGCGCCGGGGATCGCACCGGCGAGCGTGGTGGCCAGCGCCTCGTCGCCCGCGGCGTACCGGACGATGGTCTGCTCGTAGTCCGAGGAGTCGGCGTTGCCGGTGCTCGCGACGACGAACCCGCCGGCCTCCAGGTCGGTGGCCGCGTCGGCGGCCAGCCCGGAGATCCCGGAGCCGTTGAGGACGTCGACGGAGACCTCGGCCGGCGCGACCGTCGCGGGCGCCTCGGGGGTCTGCTCCGCCGGGGCCTCGGGCTCGGCCGAGAGCTGGGCGAAGAAGTCGTGCAGGACGTCCTCGTCCTCCAGCCGGATGATCGACCGGTCCTGCTCGTCACGGTCGGTGCCGACGTAGGGGATGGTCTGGAACTCGATGCTGCCGGCGGTCACCGACTGCATCTGCTCGGCCAGCTGGAACAGGTCCAGGCCCTGGTCGACGGTGAGCGACTGGGAGGCGGCCTGGACCAGCTCGCGCTGCTTGCCCAGGTCGAGCAGGACCTCGTCGGAGAGCATCTTGCGCAGCACGCCGGCGATGAAGACCTGCTGCCGGACGATGCGGTCGAAGTCGCCGCGGGGCAGACCGTGGCGCTGGCGGACGAACTTGAGCGCGTCCGCGCCGCTGATCGTCTGCTGGCCGGCCGGGAACACCGCACCGGACCAGCGCGAGTCGTCGACGGGCTCGCACAGGTTGACCTCGACGCCGCCGACGACGGAGCTGAGGTTGAAGAAGCCGAGCAGGTCCACCTCGGCGTAGTGGTCGATCTGCAGGCCGGTCAGCTGGCTGATCGTCTGCACGAGCAGCTGCGCCCCGCCGGCCTGCCGCTGGTCGACCGGCGCCTCCTCGGAGGTGTCGGCGTACCCGTAGGCGTAGGCGGCGTTGAGCTTTTCCCAGCCGTGGCCGGGGATCTCCACGTAGGAGTCGCGCGGGAAGGAGACGAACGACGCGCGGGACCCGTCGGCCGGGATGTGCACCAGGATCATCGTGTCGGTGTTGATGCCGGAGTCCTCACCGGCCTGCAGCTCGGCGAGCTGCTCGGGGGTGAGGTCGGCCCGGCTGTCGTTGCCGACGAGGAGCAGGTTCATGGCCTCGGGCGCCGCGCCGGTCTCGTCGTTGCCCGAGGCCGGGATGGCGTCGGTGCGGTTGACGGTGGCCTCGGCGACCTGGCCCAGGTACCAGCCCCAGCCGGACCCGGCGAGCAGGACGGCGGAGAGCAGGCCGGCCACCGTCCGCGCGACGATCGCCCCGCGGCGTCCGCGGCGTCCGCGGCGCCCCGGCGTCGCCTCGCGGGCCGCGTCACCGCGCTCGGCCGGGCGCTCCTCGGCGCGGCCGGCGGAGGAGCGGGCACGGGACGGACGCCCGGCGCGCGGGTCGAGCCGCGGCGGGAGCGGGCGACCAGCAGGGCCCTGCTCGGAGCGGTCTCGGCTCACGGGTGTCCTCACTTCGGGGAGCGGCGGCGCCGGCGGACTCTGGGAGCGGCTCCAGCTGTAGGACCGGTCCGGCTGGTGCCGGCGGGAGTGTGGCCGGAGGGCGCCGACGCAGGTCGGCGACAGCCAGGGTAGCCACGCGGACGGTCGCCCGACCGGGTCCGACACGGGACCGTCCCGTCTCACCGGGAACGACCGTCGCCCCTCTTCCCACCGTGCGCAGACGTCACACCTCGTGAGGATGACCTGGACACCCGGTCACGGCAGGATCGGGGCCATGCGCGTCTTTGTCACCGGTGGAGCGGGCTTCATCGGGTCCCACTACGTCCGGACCCTGCTCGGCGGTGGCTACCCGGGCTACGAGGACGCGGAGGTGACCGTCTTCGACAAGCTCACCTACGCCGGCAACCTCGCGAACCTGGCCCCGGTGGCCGACAGCTCCCGGTACCGCTTCGTCCGGGGTGACATCTGCAGCGCCGCCGACCTCGACGCCGCGCTCCCGGGACACGACGTGGTGGTCAACTTCGCCGCCGAGTCGCACGTCGACCGCTCCATCTCCGGCGCGTCGGAGTTCGTGCTCACCAACGTGCTCGGCGCCCAGCAGGTCTTCGAGGCCGCGCTGCGGCACGGCGTCCGCCGGGTCGTGCACGTCTCCACCGACGAGGTGTACGGCTCGATCGACGAGGGGTCCTGGACCGAGGACCACCTCCTCGAGCCGAACTCGCCCTACTCGGCGGCCAAGGCCGGCGGCGACCTCGTCGCCCGCGCGTATGCGCGGACGTACGGCCTCGACATCTCGATCACCCGGTGCAGCAACAACTACGGGCCGTACCACTTCCCGGAGAAGGTCATCCCGCTGTTCGTCACCAACCTGCTCGACGGGGAGCGGGTGCCGCTGTACGGCCAGGGCACCAACGTCCGCGACTGGCTGTACGTCGACGACCACTGCCGCGGGATCCAGCTGGTGCTCGAGAAGGGCCGGCCGGGCGAGTTCTACAACATCGGTGGCGGCCGGGAGCTGTCCAACCGGGAGCTCACCGAGAAGCTGCTCGAGGCCACCGGCCGCGACTGGAGCTACGTGGAGCACATCGTCGACCCCCGCGGCGGCGGCCACGACCTGCGCTACTCCGTCGACTACTCGAAGACCGCGGCCCTGGGCTACGCGCCGCGGATGACCTTCGAGGAGGGCCTCGCGCTCACCGTGCAGTGGTACCGGGACAACCGGGCCTGGTGGGAGCCGCTGAAGGCGGCGGCCGCCACCGCCCGGGCATGACCGGCACCGCCTGGCTGGTCACCGGCGCCCGCGGGCAGCTCGGCGGGGACCTGCTCGCGGTCCTGGCCGGGCGCCCGGGGGATGCCGTCACCGCGCTCGGCCGCGCCGACGTCGACCTGACCGACGAGGCGGGGGTGCGTGCCGTGCTGCGCGACTGGCTGGCCGGCGCCCGCGGCCGGGGGCTGCGGCCGGTCGTCCTCAACGCGGCCGCCCACACCGCCGTCGACGCCGCCGAGACCGACGAGGAGACGGCGCTGCTGGTCAACGGCCGGGCGCCGGGCTGGCTGGCCGAGGAGCTGGCGGGCGCCGGGCGGCTGGTGCACGTCTCCACCGACTACGTCTTCGACGGCACCGCGCGCGAGCCCTACCCCGTGGACGCGCCCACCGCGCCGCGGTCGGCGTACGGGCGCACCAAGGTCGCGGGGGAGCGGGCGGTCGCGGCGGCCGGCGGGGACGCCGTCGTCGTCCGCACCTCGTGGGTCTACGGCGCGCACGGCGCCAACTTCGTCCGCACGATGGCCGGGCGCGCCGCCGCCGGCGCGCCGGTGTCGGTCGTCGACGACCAGGTCGGCTCACCCACCTGGTCGGCCGGGCTGGCGGCCGGGCTGGTCGACCTCGGCGCCCGCCCGGACGCGGTGCCGCCGGTCCTCCACCGCACCGACGCCGGCGCGGTCAGCTGGTTCGGGCTGGCCCGCGCCGTCTACGAGGAGCTGGGCGCCGACCCCGGCCTGGTCAGCCCGACCACGACGGCGGCCTTCCCGCGCCCGGCGCCCCGCCCGGCGTACTCCGTCCTCGACGGCAGTGCCTGGCTCGCCGCCGGGCTGCCCGCCCCACAGCCGTGGCGGACGGCGCTGCGGGCGGCGCTGGCCGACCCGGCCCTGCGGTCCGGTCCGGCCGGCTGATCGGCCCTCTGGAGCCCCTCCGGGGGTGCTGCTCGTGGGGCGGACCGGGCCCGTGGGACTGGTTGGTCACACGTGAGACGGACCCGTCCCGCGTGCCCCGCTCCTGCGCCGCCGCGAGACCGGCGGCGGGTACCGTCCCCCGCGTGCGTTCGGCCCGTACCACCCCCACGTCCATGGCGAAGACCCTCTCGGATCTCCAGATCGGATGGCGTCACCGCGAGCTCTGGGGCCACCTGGGCTGGCAGGACATCCGGCAGCGCTACCGCCGCTCCCTGCTCGGCCCGATCTGGATCACCCTCAGCATGGCGGTCACCGCGGTCGCCCTGGGCATCCTCTACGCGGGGCTGTTCAACAACCCGCTGGAGGAGCAGCTCCCGTACATCCTCGTGGGCTTCATCGTCTGGGGCTTCATCGCCGGGTGCATCAACGAGGGCTCGGAGGTGTTCATCGCCAACGAGGGCCTGATCAAGCACCTGCCCTCGCCGATCAGCGTGCACGTCTACCGGCTGGTGTGGCGGCAGGTGCTGTTCTTCCTGCACAACCTGATCGTCTACGCCGTCATGCTCGTGATCTTCCCGCAGCCGCTGAAGTGGACCGCCCTCGCCGCGATCCCGGCGTTCGTGCTGCTCGTGGTCAACGGCGCGTGGGTGGCCCTGCTGGCGGGCATCGTCAGCACGCGGTTCCGCGACCTGACGCCGATCACGCAGAGCATCGTCCAGCTGATGTTCTTCCTCACGCCGATCGTGTGGATCTACGACGACTTCCTCAACAGCCCGAACCCCGCCGTCGCCGAGCGGGCGCGGTTGGCCGAGTTCAACCCCTTCCTCCACTTCATCGAGATCATCCGGGCGCCCTTGCTCGGGGCCGACCAGCAGGTGCGACACTGGGTGGTCGTCCTGGTGATCACCGTCGTCGGCTGGACCCTGGCCCTCGTCGTCATGCGCCGCTACCGGGCACGCGTGGCCTACTGGGTCTGACGCCCCGCCCGAGCAGCCGACAGAAAGGCACGGTTCGTGGTCAGCATCACGACGCGGGATGCGTCGGTCGACTTCCCCATCTTCGACGCCAAGAGCAGGTCCCTGAAGAAGACCGTGCTCGGCCTCGTCGGCGGCAACATCTCCAGCGACACCAAGGTGCCGATCATCCAGGCCCTGCGCGACATCACGGTGGATCTCGACCACGGCGCCCGCGTGGGCCTGGTCGGGCACAACGGCGCCGGCAAGTCCACCCTGCTGCGGCTGCTGGCCGGCATCTACGAGCCGACCCGCGGGTCCGCCGAGGTGCAGGGCAAGGTGGCGCCGGTGTTCGACCTCGGTGTGGGCATGGACCCGGAGATCTCCGGCTACGAGAACATCCTCATCCGGGGCCTCTTCCTCGGCATGACCCGCAAGCAGATGGAGGAGCGGGTCGACGACATCGCCGAGTTCACCGAACTCGGGGACTTCCTCTCCATGCCGTTGCGCACGTACTCGACCGGCATGCGCGTGCGCCTGGCCCTGGGCGTCGTGACGAGCATCGACCCGGAGATCCTGCTGCTGGACGAGGGCATCGGCGCGGTGGACGCCGCCTTCCTGGAGAAGGCACGCGACCGGCTCAGCGACCTGGTCGACCGTGCCGGCCTCCTCGTCTTCGCCTCCCACTCCGATGAGTTCCTGCGGCAGCTGTGCACCAGTGCGATCTGGATGGAGCACGGCCGGGTGAAGCAGCAGGGCTCGCTGAAGGAGATCCTGCTCGCCTACAAGGGTCCCGACGCGTGGGTGGACGAGGGGCACGGCGCGGCGTGACCGCCGCGCGCCCCACCGGCGGCGACCTGGTCGTCGCCGTCATCGTCACGCGGCACCGGACCGAGCTGCTGCGGCAGAGTCTGCAGGCCGTCGTCGGACAGACCCGCGCCGTCGGTGCGATCGTCGTGGTCGACAACGGGGCCGACCACGCCACCGAGGCGGTCGTCCGCGACTGCCCCCTCCGAACGGTCTACGTGCCGTCGGAGACCAACCTGGGCGGCGCCGGCGGGTTCGCGCTGGGCCTGCTGACCGCGTTGTCGCTCGGCGCGGACTGGGTGTGGTGCGCCGACGACGACGGCCGTCCGGGTGGCCCCGACGTGCTGGCCACGCTCGTGGAGGAGGCCCTGCGCCGGGGCCTCGCCGAGATCTCACCGGCCGTCGTCGACGAGGCCGATCCCCGGCGGCTGGCCTTCCCGCTCCGTCGTGGCCTGCGCTGGAGGGGCTCCGTCGACGACTTCGGGACCGACGAGTTCCTGCCCTCGTACGCGTCGCTGTTCAACGGGGCACTCTTCCGCGCAGAGGCGTTCCGCGCGGTCGGCGTCCCCGATCTGCGGCTGTTCATCCGTGGTGACGAGACGGAGATCCACCGGCGGCTGCGCCGGTCCGGCCTGCGGTTCGGCACCACCCTGCGGGCGACCTACGTGCACCCGCAGGGGGGCGACGAGTTCCTCCCCATCCTCGGCGGGCGCCTGTCCGCCCAGTACCCCAGCGACGAGGCCAAGCGCTACTTCACCTACCGCAACCGCGGGTACCTCATGGCACAGCCCGGCATGCGCTGGCTGTTCCCTTTGGAGCTCGTCCGCTTCGGCTGGTTCTTCCTCAGCCGGCGGGACCTCCGGGGGCTGCGGGACTGGCTGGCACTCACCCGGGACGGCCGGCGCGAGCGTTTCGCGATGCCCGGGGACCGCAGATGACCCACGAGAGGGGACCCATGATCGAGCGGGCCAAGGTCGCCGTGCGCGGCAAGCTGATCAACGCCGTCCGCGAGGCCGCCCGGGACGCGGTCGGCGAGTCGCGGCCGGAGGAGACCCGGGCGCTCGTCCAGTCGGTGCTCGACGCGGCCGAAGCCGGTCGTCGGGACGCGGAGAAGCGGGCCGAGGAGGTCACGCGGCAGCTGGAGGAGCTGAAGGCGGAAGTGCTGCGGCTGCAGGCCGCGGTCGCCGGCTTCGAGCACCGCCACCGCCGCGACATCGGCTTCGCCGGTGACGTCCTGGCGTTGCAGGAGACGACGCGCTTCATCCTCGACGAGATGCCCGAACTGCCGCGGTACCCGGCCCCCCACGACACGCTGCGGCACGGCCTGGACCTGGTGGGGGAGACCCCGGGCATGGCCCTCGAGTTCGGGGTCGGCCAGGGCACGACCCTGCGGATCATCGCCGAACGGTGCACCGGCCGGAAGGTCGTCGGCTTCGACGTCTTCAGCGGCCTGCCGGAGACGTGGCGCAGCGACTTCCCGGCCGGGACGTTCAAGCAGGAGTCCCTGCCCGAGGTGCCCGGCGCCGAGCTCGTGGTCGGTCTCTTCGAGGACACCCTGCCGAGCTTCGTCGAGGAGAACGACGGGCCGGTGGCCTTCCTCCACCTGGACGCCGACCTGTACTCCTCGACGCGCACCGTGCTCGACGCGCTGGGCCGCCGGCTGCGGCCGGGGTCGGTCGTCGTGTTCGACGAGTACTTCAACTACCCGGGCTGGCAGGGCCACGAGCACAAGGCCTGGATGGAGTTCGTCGAGCAGACCGGCGTCACCTACCGCTGGGAGGCCTACAGCCTCGACCACGAGCAGCTGGTGGCCACGGTGCTGACCACGCCCTGGGACAGCTGACGGTATACCCCGAGACGACGAGAGCCGCCGGCCCCCCAGGGGCCGGCGGCTCTCGTCGTCTCGGAGATCGTCAGAGGACGGTGCGGGGGAAGGCCGGCTTCGGGTCGAAGCGGACGCCCTCGATGAACTTGCGCGCCAGTCGGCGGCGCAGCCGCCACGGCACCTTCCCGCCCTTGAGCCCGGTGTACAGGCGCTGGGCGAAGCGAAGGGCCGCGAACGGGTCCTCGTGGTGCCAGCGGAAGGACGCCTCGTTGCGGACGCCGTACTCGAACTTCCACATGTTGCCCTCGCTGACGTCACCGAAGTTCACGCCCCGGTTCACGCCGAGATCGTGGGTGACCGTGCTGCGGAGCACCTGGACGCCGGGGCCGGCGGCGGTGAGCCGCCGGGTGTACTCCTGGTCGTCGAACCAGATGAAGTACTCCGCGAGCGGCAGGCCGAACTGGGTGATCGCCCACCGCGGGAACATGACGGAGACGAACGAGCAGGAGTTGACCAGGACGGTGTTCTCGCCCCGGACCAGCAGCTTGCCCCAGTCCCACGTGGGCTCGGGGTTGTTCATCTCGCAGATGTCGCCGTTGGTCCACCGGACGACGGAGCAGGCGAACGGCAGGCGCATGCCCATGTTCGCCTCGGCGGAGGCGTGGCCGTCGAGGAGCACGCGCAGCGCGTCGGTGTCGGCGTAGCAGTCGTCGTCCATGATCCAGACGAAGTCGGCGCCGCGCTCGTAGGCCACCGACATGCCGTGGGCGAACCCGCCTGCGCCACCGGTGTTGGTGGTCAGCCGCTCGATGCGCACGGTGGGCCGGTCCTCGTAGGCGGCGAGCACCTCCGCCGTGGAGTCCGTGGAGGCGTTGTCCACGATGATGACCTGCTCGGCCGGGCGGTCCTGGGCGAGGACCTGCTCGATCACCTTGCCCAGCTTGTCGGCGCGGTTGTAGGTCACGATGACCGCGGCCACGTTCGTCGTGGTCAAGAGGCCCACCTTTCATAGAGCTCCCGGGTCCAGTCCCGGGCGCGGGGAAGAGCTGCGAACGCGTCGACCCGGGCCCGCTGCTCGGCCAGCAATCGGGTCGTGAAGGCGTCGTCCTCGCAGATGGAGACCAGCGTGCGCTCGGCGGCACGCAGGAAGGGCACGGTCGCGCGGGGGAGGAGCAGCTCGGGGTGCACGACGGAGGCCTGGGAGCCGACGTCGCTGCTCACCACGAGGACGTCGTGCGCGTCGGCCTCGAAGGAGGTCAGCGTCACGCCCTCGTTGTCCGAGCTGATGACGAGGACGTCGGCCTCGTCCAGCGTGTCGGAGACCGCCCGGTCGGCTCCACGCAGCTCGAGCGTCCCGGCCAGCCCGAAACGAGCTCGATCGGACCCGACGTCGGCGGCGAGCTCGCCGTCCCCGTGCATGACGAACCGCACGCGGTCCCCGAGACGGTCCCGGAGCCGGGCGGCCAGGCGCAGGAACAGGTAGGGGCGCTTCTGCTGGGTGAACCGGCCGACAAAGGCGACGGTCATGGGATCGCCGGGCTTTCGGCTGGGCGCGGGTGCTGCCCGCCCAGCCGAGGGGTCGACGGTGAGGTCGGCGAGGGTCGCCAGGCTGATCTTCTCGCGGGGCAGACCCTGCCGGTCGACCAGGTAGTCCCGCAGTTGCGGGGAGATGACGTGGTGGGCGTCCATCACGTTGGACATCCGCAGGGCGATGTCCACGAAGCCGCCGGTGCGCCACTCCAGGACGTGCAGCGAGTCGATCAACTCGGTGCCGGGGTACTGGGCCCGGATCCAGGGCAGCCGCTGGTAGAGCCAGGTGCAGTGGTGGATGTGCACGCCACGGATGTCGAAGCGCCCGAACAGCTGGCTCAGCAGCCCGGACTCCTGGGTGCCCTGCATCGGGTGGGTGAGCGGGATGACCAGCGCGTCGTCGAAGACCGAGCGCACGATGTCGGGGTGGCCCGACGGGCGGTCGCTGAGCACGACCGGCAGCAGGCCGGCCTGCCGGGCCATCCCGATGGTCTCGGCGGCCCACCTCTCCGCACCGCCCAGCTCCAGCCAGTGCAGGCCGAAGAGCACCGCCTTGGTGGACCCGCGCGAGGAACCGACGTTCGTGTTGTGCAGCCTGCCCACGCGCGGGATGGGCCGGGAGAGCCGTCGGTTCTCCAGGCGGTCGGTGCGCAGCTGGCGAACGGCGTCGAAGGCCACCGGGGCGCGCCGGCGGACCGCGTCCCGGGCGGCGTACAGGCGGCCAGGGGGGTGCTCGATCCTCATGAGCGTCTCGGGCGGCCCGCCGAGGTCGAGCACCACGTCGACGACGCCGGTCGTCGACACGGGCTGACCGCTGGCCTGCGCCTCGATGGTCCCGACGACGGTCCGGTCGTCGCCCCACTCGATCGTGGACGTGCGCTGGTCGGTCAACGAGGGGAAGTGGGGTCCCTCCGTCCGGAGGACAGTGGCCCGGATCCGCTCGCCCGGCCGGGCCAGGCAGTGGAATGCCAGCGCCCCGTCCAGGAGTCGGGCCTCTCGGAGGGAGAGTCCCGTGAACCAGTCCGGCTCGTGGAGGATCTCGAACACCCGGTGAGCGCCGGTCTGGTCGTGCGGGTCGGTCACCGGTGGTCCTCCGGGACGGAGCGTCCGCCAGGGGCGAGAGCGGTCGTCGTGGGCATTCAGTCCTCCAGGCGGCCGTCGAGCGAGCCACCCTGGTCGAAGAAGGGGCGGATGCGGTTGTCGAACATGCTGAGGGCCGAGCCGATGGCCATGTGCATGTCGAGGTACTTGTACGTACCCAGCCGACCGCCGAAGAGCACCCGCTTCTCCGCGGCCTCCTTCGTGGCCAGCTCGCGGTAGCGCTCCAGCTTGGCGCGGTCCTCGGGGGTGTTGATCGGGTAGTACGGCTCGTCGCCGGACTCGGCGGAGCGGGAGTACTCGCGGACGACGACGGTCTTGTCGGCGGGGTAGGCGCGCTCGGGGTGGAAGTGCCGGAACTCGTGGATCCGGGTGAAGGGCACGTCCTCGTCGGCGTAGTTCATGACCGAGGTCCCCTGGAAGTCGCCGATCGGCAGGACCTCGGTCTCGAAGTCCAGCGTCCGCCAGCCGAGCTCGCCGGCGTCGTAGTCGAAGTACTTGTCGATCGGACCGGTGAACACGGTCGGCACGTCGGCCGGCAGCTCGTCGCGGACGTCGAAGTAGTCCGTGGACAGCCGCACCTCGATGTTGGGGTGGTCGGCCATCTTCTGCAGCCAGGCGGTGTAGCCGTCCTTCGGCAGACCCTCGTAGGTGTCGTTGAAGTACCGGTTGTCGAAGGTGTAGCGGACCGGGAGCCGGGCGATGACCGCGGCGGGCAGCTCGGTCGGATCGGTCTGCCACTGCTTCTTCGTGTACCCGCGGATGAACGCCTCGTAGAGCGGGCGGCCGATCAGCGAGATCGCCTTCTCCTCGAGGTTCTTGGCCTCGGAGGTGTCGAACTCGGCGGCCTGCTCGGCAACGAGGGCGCGGGCCTCCTCGGGGGAGAAGCTCTTGCCGAAGTACTGGCAGATCGTGGCCAGGTTCATCGGCAGCGAGTAGGTCTGGCCCTGGTAGATGCTGAAGACCCGGTGCTGGTAGTTCGTGAACTCGGTGAACTGGTTCACGTACTCCCAGACGCGCTCGTTCGAGGTGTGGAACAGGTGCGCGCCGTACACGTGCACCTCGATCCCGGTCTCGGGCTCGGGTGCGGAGTAGGCGTTGCCACCGATGTGGTCGCGGCGGTCGAGCACGAGCACCCGCTTGTCCAGCTGGCTGGCCACGCGCTCGGCGACC
This sequence comes from Geodermatophilus sp. CPCC 205506, assembly GCF_051383635.1. NCBI lineage: Bacteria > Bacillati > Actinomycetota > Actinomycetes > Geodermatophilales > Geodermatophilaceae > Geodermatophilus > Geodermatophilus sp. CPCC 205506. Next base: position 61,062 of record NZ_JALPKP010000021.1, read on the forward strand.
GTGAGGCCGAAGAAGCCGGAGCCGACGACGACGAGGTCAGGACTGGCTGAAGTCACGCCTTGCGACTGTACCGGCGGGGGAGAGACCGACCCGGCTCATCCGGGGGAATCGGACTCACGGTGGGACGAAACCGTCCCCCTCGTCCCAAGCGTCACAAGGGACTCCTCGCCGACCCCGCCGGAGGCCCGCGGGCGGCGCTGCGCGCCGTCCACCTCGTAGGGTCGTCCGGCGTGAGCGACCCATCCCCAGGCCCGCTGCGCGTCGTCGCGGTGACGTACTCGCCCGGCGATGCCCTCGTCGGCTTCGTCGACTCGCTGGCGCACGCGACGGTGCGGCCGGTCGAGGTCGTCCTGGCCGACAACGGGTCCACCGACGGCGCTCCGGAGCGGGCGGCGGCCCAGCACCCGCACGTCCGGCTGCTGCGCACCGGCGGCAACATCGGCTACGGCGCCGCGGTCAACGCCGGGCTGGCCGGGGTCACCGAGGGGTACGCCGTCGTCGCCAACCCCGACGTGCGGTTCGACCCCGGGTCGATCGACGAGCTGCTGGCCGTCGCTGCCCGGTGGCCGCGCGCGGCCACCGTCGGCCCGGCGATCCGCACCCCCGAGGGCGAGCTCTACCCGTCGGCCCGCGACCTGCCCCGGTTGTCCACCGGCGCCGGGCACGCCCTGCTCGGCTGGGTGTGGCCCGGCAACCCGTGGACGGCCCGGTACCGGCGGGAGCGGGAGGCCCCGCGGGAGCGCCCGGCCGGTTGGCTGTCGGGCTCCTGCCTGCTGGTCGACGTCGCCGCGTTCTGGTCGGTCGGCGGCTTCGACCCCGGCTACTTCATGTACTTCGAGGACGTCGACCTCGCCGAGCGGCTGAGCCGGCGGGGCTGGTTGCACGTCTACGCGCCGACGGCGGTGGTCACCCACGAGGGGGGCCACGCCACCCGCCGCGAGCCGCACCGCATGCAGCGGGTGCATCACACCAGCGCGCTGCGCTACCTGTCCGGCCGGTACCCGCTCCGCCGGCACACGCCGCTGCGGCTGGCCCTCCGCGGCGGGCTCGCTGCCCGGATGCTCGTGTCCTACGTCAGCGGCCGGGTGGCCGCGGGCGCGCGCTTCCAGCGCCGGGCCGAGGGCCTGGGCCGGGGCGCCCGCCGCGCCCAGGCCCGACGGAGGTCAGCGCCTGGCGGCGGAACGGAAGTGGCGGGCGGCCGCGGAACGCGGACGGGTGCCTCCGGTCCCGTCGTCCACCTCGGCCACGACGTTCCACATCGCCGACCAGGCCCGGGGTGACGTGAGGTCCTGCAGGGCCGCCCGGTACTCCCGCTGCAACGCCGGGAACGACCGGTGGAGGCGGCGGTGCAGCCGGACCGAGCGCCACAGCAGACGGAGGAAGAGCCGCCGGTCGCGGTAGCGCATCGTCACCCCGCGACCGTCGGCCGTGGCGACCGTGGCGCTGTCCAGGCGCGACAGGAGGAACCACTGGGCGTCCTGGGCGCTGACGTTCATCTGCGGTCGCTCGCGGGCCTCGGGATCGGGCTGCCGCATGTTGTGGACCAGGCCCTTGACCAAGGTGATCGCGATCGCCGGCCGCCGCACCGGTGGCGTGAGCAGCGGCTCGGCGCGCAGTGCCCCGAGCTGCGCGGGCGCGACGTCGGCGGAGGAGGACAGCACCGTCCCGTCGGGGAAGTCCTTCAGCTGGCGCAGCACGCTCGGGAGCGCCGTCGGCAGGTTCTGGAACAGCCGGCTCGGACCCGCGAGGAAGTCCTCGTAGGCGCGGTGGTGCAGCGCCGTGTTGCCGTACTGCATCATGATCAGGAACTTCAGGTCGAATTTGAACGTGTCCCGCAGCAGGGTGCCGCCGCGCTCGTGGGGGGAGTGCAGCGCCGCCGCGATGAGCCGGTTGCGGACGTGGAAGTACGCCTGCCACCCGCTGGTGTCGTCCTTGTCCGACCACGACAGGTGCCACACGGCCATGCCCGGCAGGGTGACCGTGGGGATCCCGTTCTCACCGGCCCGGAGTCCGTACTCGGCGTCGTCCCACTTGATGAACAGCGGCAGGGCCAACCCGACCTGATCGAGCGCCTCGCGGGGGATGAGGCACATCCACCACCCCGTGTAGTCGACGTCGATGCGCCGGTGCAGGTCCGGGGACTCGCGCAGGCTCTCCTGGCTGAAGTCGTGCCCGTAGGTGGTGTGCGGAGCCGCGCGCCAGAAGAACTTGTCCCGGTCGACGACCTCGCCGACCGCGTGCAGCACCGACCGATCCTGCAGGGCCAGCATCTGGCCGCCCACCAGCGTCGGCCACTTGGTGTAGCGCGCGAAAGCGCAGGCCCGCGCGATGCTGTCCGGCTCCAGCTGGACGTCGTCGTCGAGCAGCAGCACGTGCGTGAGCCCGGTCGAGGCGAGCGTCTCGGACATCACGCGGGCGAAGCCGCCGCTCCCGCCGAGGTTGGGCTGCTCGAAGATCTGCAGGCGTCCGCCGAGGGCGGAGTCCACCTCGGCGTGACGCGGAGCCCGCCGCACCTTTCGATCCCCCTGGTCGGCCACGAAGACCCGCTCCACCTGGCCCAGGACGAACGGGTCGGCGGCCAGGGTGGCCAGCGCCGCGAGGCAGTCCTCGGGGCGGTTGTAGGTGCACACCCCGACCGCGGGACGGACCTCGTTGCGGGGTGACTCGGGCGTGGTCCACGCGGCCCGGTGGACGGTCACCGGGTCCTTGCCCGCGGTGACGTCGAACCAGTACCAGCCGCCGTCCTCGAAGGGGGTGAGGTCCAGGTCGAACGAGAGCGTCCGCTCATCCCCGCCGGTGGTCAGGCCGGTGACGTGGACGATGCTGCCGTCGGCCTTGGAGCGGTAGACGTCGATGCGCCCGCGTCCGGTCACGAGGAGTTCGAGGACGACGGTCGACAACGTCGTCCACCGGCGCCAGTAGCCGGCCGGGAAGGCGTTGAAGTAGGTGGCGAACGAGACCTCGTGGCCCGCGGGGACGACGGCCGCACTGCGGTCGAGGTCGTCCACACGTTCCCCGGCCCGCTCGTCCAGGTACAGCGAGCGGACCTTGACCGGGTCGCTGGGCCGCGGCATCAGCACGCGCTGCAGCACGGTGACGCTGCGGCCCGGGGACTGCTCGTCGAGGCTCGCCTCTCGCGCGGTCTCGGGGTTCGACACGTCCACGGACCCGGCGGCGTCGGTTGCGGTGGCCGTCGCCCCGGTCGCAGGCGGGGAGGCCGAGTCGTTTGCCATGCGCCGAACGTAGGCAGCCTTCTTCCTCATCGCCCTCTCCCACCCCGCCTCCCCTGGGGTGGGCCCTCGTGCCCCTGCCCTCGTGACGCGCGTCGTCACACCGTGCCCGAGCGCGCTGGCGGAGCGCAATCAGGTTCACCCGCTGGGGCGTTCAACCCGGCCTCACCGGCAGAGCAGGATGGGATCGACGGGCGGCCGGCGCCCGGAGAGGGGTGGCTCTGTGCGGCACGCGGTGATCATGGCCGGCGGCTCGGGAACGCGGCTGTGGCCGCTGTCCCGCGGCGGTCGGCCCAAGCAGCTGCTCGACGTCGTCAGCGACGGTGCGGGCGGGGCGGCCCACAGCCTCCTGGCCGAGGCCTTCGCCCGGCTGGAGGCGGTGCTGCCCCCGGAGCAGATCTGGGTGTGCACCGCGGCCCGCTACGGCGACCAGGTGCGCTCGGCCCTGCCGCGGTTGCGCGCCGACCGGCTGGTGCTCGAACCGGTCGCGCGGGACACCGCCAACGCCGTCGGCCTGGCCGCCGCGCTGGTGGCCGACGTCGACCCCGACGCCGAGCTCGCCGTCGTGAGCGCCGACCACGTCATCCGCCCGGTCGAGCGGTTCGCCGTCGCGCTGACCACGGCCTACGACGCCCTCGCGGCCCGCCCCCGGTCGCTGGTCACGCTGGGCATCCGGCCCACGGCCCCGGCGACCGGGTTCGGCTACGTCCAGCGCGGCGCGGCCACCGAGGTGCCCGGCGTGGCGGAGGCGGCGTCCTTCCGGGAGAAGCCCGACCGCGCCACCGCCGAGCAGTACCTCGCCTCGGGTGAGTACCTGTGGAACTCGGGCATGTTCGTCTGGCGGGCCCGGACCGTCCTCGACGCGCTGGCCGACCACCTCCCGGCGTCGGCCGAGGGGCTGGCGCGGATCGTCGCCGCCCCGGCCGGCCCGCAGCGCGACGCCGTCCTGGCCGAGGTCTTCCCGACGCTGCCGAAGATCAGCGTCGACTACGCCGTCCTCGAGCCGGCGGCCGGCGAGCCGGGCCGGGTGCTCGTGGCCGACCTGGACGTCGACTGGCTGGACGTCGGCTCGTGGCCGGCGCTCGCAGCCACCCTGGAGACGGTGGGGGAGAACGCCGTGCGCGGCCTGGCGGTGACGCTCGACAGCGCGGGCAACATCGTCTTCAGCGACGACCCCGAGCACCTCGTCGCCCTCGTCGGTGTGCGCGACAGCGTCGTCGTGCACACCCGGGACGTGACGATGGTCTGCCCGGTCGGCGAGGCCGAGCGGGTCAAGCAGCTGCTCGGCGCGGTGGAGGAGCAGCACGGGCCGCGGTTCAGCTGAGCCGCGTCGCTAGCCTGCGGGTCATGAAGGACTTCGACGTCGCCGCTGTCGTCTCCGGTGGGGCCTCCGGGCTGGGCGAGGCCACGGTGCGCGCCCTGACCGCGCGGGGCGCGGCCGTGACCATCCTCGACCTGCAGGAGGAGAAGGGCGCGCAGCTCGCCGCCGAGCTGGGCGGGCACACCACCTTCGTCCGCACCGACGTCACCGACCCGGCGTCGGTGGAGGCGGCGGTCGCCGAAGCCACCGGCAAGGACCGGCCGCTGCGGATCGCGGTCAACTGCGCCGGGATCGGCTGGGCCCAGCGCACCGTGGGCAAGGGCAACGTGCCGCACGAGTTCGACCCGTTCGTCCGCACCGTGATGGTCAACCTGGTCGGCACCTTCAACGTCCTCCGGCTGGCCGCCGCCGCGATGGCCGCCACCGAGCCCGGCGAGGACGGCGAGCGCGGCGTCGTGGTGAACACCGCCTCGATCGCCGCCTACGACGGCCAGATCGGGCAGATCGCCTACTCGGCGTCCAAGGGCGGCATCGTCGGGATGACCCTGCCGGCGGCCCGCGACCTCTCCGGCGTGGGCGTGCGCGTGTGCACCATCGCACCCGGCCTGGTGGACACGCCGCTGCTGGGCACCCTGCCCGAGGAGGCCCGCCAGAGCCTGTCGGCGGGCATACCCTTCCCCAAGCGCCTCGGGCGCCCGGCGGACTTCGCCGAGCTGGCCCTGGACATCGTCGAGCACGGCTACCTGAACGGCGAGGTCATCCGGATGGACGGCGCGCTCCGGATGGCCCCTCGCTGACCCCGCCCCGCCGCCCCCGGGTGGCCGGGTCCTCTTCCCCGGGGAGCACCTCCTGAGCACCACCCTCCTCGACGCCCCGGCGTTCACCGACGTCTGGCGGCCGCACTGGCCGCTGGACGTCCGCCGGGCCCTCTTCCCGCACCAGCGCAGCAGCGGCGACCCCACCCTGCGGCACACCGACGACGGCACCTGGCGCGCGGTCAGCACGCCCGAGGGGCCCGCGACCGCGCACCTCGCGGTCCGGGCCGGGGAGGTCCGGATCACCGCGTGGGGGCCGGGCGCCGAGTGGGCCGGGGCCCGGGTGCCCGGCTGGCTGGGCGCCGACGACCGGCCGGAGGAGTTCGAGCCGGGCGACCACCCGCTGCTCGCCCGGCTGCACCGCACCACGCCGTGGCTGCGCCTGGGCCGCACGGGCCGCACCTGGGACGCGCTCGTACCCGCCGTCCTCGAGCAGAAGGTCACCGTGATCGAGGCGCACCGCGTGTGGCGGGCACTGCTGCGGCTGGCCGGAGACCCGGCGCCGGGGCCGGCGCCGGAGGGCATGCGGGTGATCCCCTCGCCGCGGCGGGTGCTGGACGTGACCGACTGGGAGTGGCACCGCTGCGGCCTCGACGGCGCGCGCCGCCGCGCCCTCCGGGCGGTCGCCGGCGTCGCGTCACGGCTGGAACCGGCCGACGACCGGACCTGCGCCGAGCTGCGCCGGCGCCTGCAGGTGGTGCCCGGCATCGGGGTCTGGACGGCGGCCGAGGTGGTGCAGCGGGTGTTCGGTTGCCCGGACACCGTCAGCTACGGCGACTACCACCTGAAGAACCAGGTGGGCTTCGCGCTGACCGGCGCCGCGCGGACCGACGACGACACGATGATGGCGCTGCTCGAGCCCTGGCGCGGGCAGCGGCAGCGGGTGGTGCGGCTGCTGCTGGCCGGGGGCGTCGCGCGGGCGCCGCGGTTCGGCCCGCGGAACGCGCCGACCAACCACCGCCGGATCTAGGGGCCCGCTTCAGGCCAGCGGGGCGTCGAGCAGGCGGAGCAGGTAGTCGCCGTATCCGCTCTTGCCCAGGGGCTCGGCGGCCCGGCGCAGCCCGTCGTCGTCCAGCCAGCCCTGCCGCCAGGCGACCTCCTCGATGCAGCCGATCTTGAGGCCCTGCCGCTCCTCGACGACGGAGACGAACTCGGTGGCCTGCCGCAGCGAGGTGAACGTCCCGGTGTCCAGCCAGGCCGTGCCGCGGTCGAGCACCGTCACCCGCAGCCGGCCCTGCCGCAGGTAGTGCTCGTTGACCGCGGTGATCTCCAGCTCGCCCCGGGCGCTGGGCGTGATGCCGCGCGCGACGTCGACCACGCCGGACTCGTAGAAGTAGAGCCCCGGCACCGCGTACGGGCTCTTGGGGTGCGCGGGCTTCTCCTCGATCGAGAGCACCCGGCGATCGGCGTCGAACTCGACGACGCCGTAGTCCTGCGGGTTGGCCACGTGGTAGGCGAACACGTGCCCGCCGTCGGGGTCCGGCTGCCGGGCCAGCGCGGTGCCCAGGCCGGCGCCGTAGAAGATGTTGTCGCCGAGCACGAGGGCCACCGAGGCGTCCCCGATGAAGTCGGCGGCGATGAGGAAGGCCTGCGCGAGCCCCTCGGGACGGGGCTGGACGGCGTACTCGATCCGCATGCCCAGCCGGGTGCCGTCGCCGAGCAGCGAGCGGAAGGCCTCCTGGTCGCCCGGGGTGGTGATGACCAGCACCTCGCGCACCCCGGCCATCATCAGCGTGGAGAGCGGGTAGTAGACCATCGGCTTGTCGTAGACGGGCATCAGCTGCTTGCTGACCGCCTGGGTGATCGGGAAGAGGCGGCTGCCGGTGCCCCCGGCCAGGATGATCCCGCGCATGATCGGCGACGCTACCGAGGCGGCGGCGGTCAGGACGACGGCGAGCCGAGCCACAACCTCCCGACGAGGGAGGAACCGCCGGGCGTGCCGACCGGCTCCCAGCGCGTCGTCCAGCCCTCGGCGTGCAGCTGGACGACGACCGCGCCGATCACGGCGCCGAGGTTGAGCGCGGCCGTCGTGGTGGCCCGCTCCGGCAGGTGGACGTCGACCACCCCGTCGTCCTCGCCGCCGTACCGCACGACCACCGGGAACTCCGGCAGCGCGGTGGCCGCCACGAGGAACGCGTCGGCGACGGCGTCGAGCTCGCCCGGGCGCGGCACCAGGTCGGCGGCCGGCGCCCGCGAGCCGACCAGGTCGCGGCTGCCGTAGGGGAAGAGGTCGCCGGGGCCCAGCCGGACCAGCGGCCGGGTGCCGGTGTCCTCGGCCGGCGGGTCGAACCGCAGCCCCCGGACGACCGCCACCGGGATCCCGCCCAGCTTGCCCTTGACCAGGTCCGCGGCCGCGGCCAGTTCGTCGACGACGGCCACCTGGGTGGTCTCCAGCCGGTTGCCGTGCGCGTCGACGTCCCCGCGGTGGTCGGTGAGCGCGGCGATGCCGGCCGAGCCGACCGCGACGTCGGTGAGCCCCTCCCGCCAGGTGCGGCCGAAGGTGTCACTGACGACGACCGCGACCTGCACGCCGAGCAGGTCCCGCAGCCGTGCCCGCAGCGTCCGGGCCGAGGCGTCGGCGTCCTCCGGCAGCAGCACGAGGGCGTCCCCGGGCACGTTGGAGGCGTCGATGCCGGCCGCGGCGACCACCCAGCCCTGCCGCGTCTCGACGATCTTCAGCGGTCCCCGCCGCGCCACCACCCGCACCGTCTCGGCGTCGATGGCGCGCTGGCGGGCGGCCTCGCGGTCGGCGCCCGGCTCGACCCGCACCAGGCGCCCCTCCACCTTCGACACCACCTTGGAGGTGACGACGACGACGTCGCCGTCGGCCAGCCACGGCGCGGCCGCGGCGACCGCGGCGGCCAGATCGTCCCCCGGCGCGAACTCCGGCAACCCGGGCACCGGGTGGACCGAGATCCCCTCGGGCAGCTCAGGCACCTGCGGCGTCCAGCGCGGCCCGGGCCATGGCGGCCGTCGTCTCGGGGTCGGTCATGAGCAGCGGCACCGCGCGGACGTCGACGCCGGGCACGTCGGCCGCGTCCCCGGTGTGCACCAGCCAGGCGTCGAGCAGCCCGCCGGCCGAGCGGGCCCCGTAGTGGCGGGCCACCCCCTCGGCGCTGACCTCGACCCCGACCACCGGCAGGCAGCGGTCGGCCATCCCGCGCACGACCGCCCCGGAGACGATGGGGGAGATCCCGACCACCCGGCCCGGCGTGGCCAGCAGCGCCGCGCGCAGGCCGGGGACGCCGAGCACCGTGCCGATCGACACGACCGGGTTGGACGGGGCCAGCAGCACCGCGTCGGCCGCGGCGAGGGCCTCGGCCACGCCCGGCGCGGGGCGGGCGTCGTCCACGCCGACCTGGACGAACGCCGAGGCCTCCAGCGCGGCCCGGTGCCGCACCCACCACTCCTGGAAGTGGATGGCCTGCTGCCGGCCGGTGTCCGGGTCGGTCACCACGACGTGGGTCTCTACCCGCTGGTCGCTCATCGGCAGCAGCTCGACCCCCGGCTGCCAACGGTCGGCGAGGGCCGCGGTCACCTGGGACAGCGGGTAGCCCGCGTCGAGCATCCGGGTGCGCACCAGGTGGGTGGCGAGGTCGCGGTCGCCCAGGCCGAACCAGGTCGGCTCGGCTCCGTAGGCGGCCAGCTCCTCCTTGACCGTCCAGGTCTCGCCGGTCCGCCCCCAGCCGCGCTCGGGGTCGATGCCGCCGCCGAGGGTGTACATGACGGTGTCGAGGTCCGGGCAGATCCGCAGGCCGTGCATCGTGACGTCGTCGCCGGTGTTGACGACGGCGGTGATCCGGGCGGAGGGCACCGCGGCCCGGACCCCGGCCAGGAAACGGGCTCCGCCGACCCCTCCGGCGAGCACGACGATCTGCACGAAACTCATCGTGCCCGATGGGCAGTTGTCGACTGTTCGCCGGGCGTGTCGAGGGGTGCCACGAGATCTGACGAACAGGGTGTGACGGATGGGGCTGGTGTGGCGAGCCGCTTACACCGAGCGAAGTTGACGCCTCGGCAACGACACGCGTGTAATTCCCGCGGTGTCAGCGAGTGCCGAGCGGCCCGGGAACGTCCCGTGGAACGCACATCGGGACGACAGCGAGAGGGGACGCATCGTCATGGGAGAGGTCTCGTTCTTGAGCGACTACGTGGGTGGCGCCGAGCGGAGCACGGAGCGGGGCCCCGTCTTCAGTGGCCTGTGGACCGCCGGTCTGGAGGCCGACGCGCAGTCGTGGCAGGAGCGGGCGCTGTGCGCCGAGACCGACCCCGAGGCGTTCTTCCCCGAGAAGGGCGGCTCCACCCGCGAGGCCAAGAAGATCTGCACGGGCTGCGAGGTCAAGGCCGAGTGCCTGGAGTACGCGCTGGCCAACGACGAGCGCTTCGGCATCTGGGGCGGGCTCTCCGAGCGTGAGCGCCGCCGGCTGCGCCGCCGCGCGGTCTGAGGGACCCGTCCTCCCGCGCGACGCTCGACAGGCCCGGTCACGAGTCCTTCCGTGACACCGGCTCCGGGCTCCACCACAGCCCCCGACGGATCCCCGTCGGGGGCTGTGGTGGCATTCGGGACATGTCGACCGGGGACGACGGGGTGCGGGTGGTGGCCGGCCGCGCCGAGGTGGTCCGGGAGCTGCGCGCCGCGGGCCCGCTGCTCGCCGCGGTCCGCGCCCCGGTCCCGGCCCGGCCGCCCTGGCTGACCGCCGCGCTCAACGTCGACGCCGCCGGCCGGTGGCCGCGCCCCCGCCCGGTCGCGGTCGTCGTCGACCGGGGCGTCACCGGGCCGGCCGGGCTGGCCGCCCTCGCCCTGCGCGGCGCGGGCCCCCGGGTGACGGTCGCCCTGCTCGGCGACGGCCTGCCGGTCCCGCCGGGTACCCCGCCGGCCCGGCTGCCGGTGCGCGACGACGCGGCCGCCGCCCGCCTGGCGGCCGGCGTCCTGGAGCTGCTCGACTCGCTGCGGCGGCCGTGGACGCTGCGGCTCACCGGCCTGCCCATGGGGGACCCCACGCTGCGCGCGCTGGGCCGGCTGCGGCCCGAGGCCGCCTTCGCCAACGCCCGCAGCGCCCGCCTGGTCGACGTGCTCGACGCGGCCGGCGAGGTGGTCCGCAGCACGGCGGCCCGTGATCTCGAACGGTGGCTGCCCGGGCTGCTGGCCCGGGAACCGGACCCGCGGGGGCGGGCCTTCCTCCGGGCCGCGGCCCGGCTGCACGCGGCGATCGGTCAGCTGGAGCTGGCCGTGGTGGCCGACGGCGACCGGCTGCGGGCGGGGCTGCTCACGCTCGCCGACGACGCCGGCCGGCACCCCTGGTGGGGCTGGTCCGACGCCGGTGGACTGGGCCGTGAGATGGGTGCCCCGGTGGTGACGCTGACGCTGCGCGGGGGGCCGGGGGAGCGGCTCAGCCGGCGTACCGGATCGCGTTGAGTGCGTCGTCGTCGAGGGTCCCGACCCGGTCGGTGCCCAGGAACAGCGTCCCCTCGGCGGTCGCCCGCCCCTCGCGGACCCGTGCGGCGGGCGCGGCGGTCACCGTCAGCTCGTAGACCCGGCCGGTGTAGGTCGGTGCGGTGCCGATCGGCCGGACGTAGGTGGGGAAGCGGCCGGTGAGCCGCAGCTCCTCGCCGTCCCGCGTCACGGCGAGGGCCGGTGCGGGGAGGTCGGCGTGCTCGGTGGTCGAGCGGGCGCACCCGGCGTCCTCGGGGTCGGCGGGAGCCTGGTCGGTCATGCAGTTCCACGTCGGCAGCCGGACGTGCGCCAGCGCCGACGACCCGTCGCCGGTCGTGCTGACGCTCACGGACGGATAGGCGACGGTGACTCCGACGGCGTGTCGCTCGACGACGATCCCGCCGAAGGCGAGGCGCGCGGAGGCGCCGTCCGGATCCAGGGGCACCGACCAGCTGGCCAGCACCCCGGCGCCGCCCTCGCCGGGCAGGGGGTCGGCCGGGACGCCGGGCAGCTCCGGTGGTGGCGGGGTCGTCGGCACCGCGGCGCCGGGAGGACCGGCGGGGGAGGACGCCGGGGCGCTCGTCCCCGGGGCGTCGGCGTCCGTGCCGTCCGCGTCGTCCCCGCCGGCCGCGACCACGGCCAGCGCGCCGACGAGCAGCAGCGCCGTGGCGGCCATCGCCGCCACGACCCGGCCGGCGCCCGGGTCCGGGGTCCCGGGGACCGGCGCCTCCTCGGCAGGCGCGGGCTCGACCGGCGGGGGCGGGGAGGGGGCCCGGGTGCCCGGCGGTGCGTCGAGGAAGCCGGGCAGGTCGTCGTCCGTCCACCGGGGAGCCGGTGGCCGCGGCGCCGGCGGGGGGAGCTCGTCGGCGGCCTCGGAGCGGCCCCGGCCGTGTGCCAGCCACACCCCGGCCAGGCCGGCCAGCGCCAGCAGCGCCAGGCCCAGCACGATCCAGGGCACGGCGGCCGGCGCGGAGGAGTCCATCGCCGGGAAGCATCCCAGCCGTCCGGGCGCGCCCCCGGCAGGTGCGCGGGTGGCGTCGGCGATCCCCTGCGACGGTCCCGGTGGGCTGGGACCATTCCCGCGATGAGCACCAGCGGCGGGGCGACGGCGGCAGAGGGCGCGGTGCGGGAGCGGGTGAGCGCGCTGCTCACCGAACTGGGGGTGGAGCAGCCGCTGACGGGGGTCACCGACCTCAGCGCGACCCTGGGCGTGGTGGAGGGGGTCCTGGCCGACCGGGTGGTCGACCTCGCGGTCACCGAGAGCGGCAGGCGCCGGCTGCGCGCCGAGCTGCGCGGGCGGCGGTGGGCGGAGGAGCGGCAGATCGGCGTCCCGGACGTGCTGGCCGCCGCCGACGACGGCCGGTGGCTGCTGTCCCGGCGCATCCACCCGCTCCCACCCGGCGGGCCGCGGTGGACCGAGGCGGCCGTCGACGCCGCCGTGCGCATCGCCCCGCTGCCCGCGCCCCCGGGCAGCCCGTGGCAGCCGCCGGTCCGGCCGGCGCTGCGCCGGGCCCGGGCGTCGGTGGGCGACACCGGCCGGCTGCTGCGCGGCGGGGTGCGGATCGGTGAGCTGCGGGCGGTCCGGGCCGCGGCCGCCCAGCTGCCGCTGTCGGAGGTGACCCACGGCGACCTCCGGGCCGCCAACGCCGTCCTCGACGACGGCGGCCGGCTGGTGGTCCTGGAGTGGACGGGGGTCCGGCCCGGCCCCCGGCACCGCGACCTGCTGACCCTCTGGGCGACGACCGCCGACGAGGAGGACCGCGCCCAGATCGCCCGCGTGGTGCTGGACCGCACCGCCGGCTGGGAGGAGCCCGACGTGGGTCTGCTGTGGCACGCGGTCGCCCTCGAGCAGCTGGTCGAGCGGCTCACCCGGCCCGGCCGCGGCGACGGCCTGGACCTCGCGTTCGGCCGGGCGCGGCTGGCCGACGCCCGGGGCATCGCCGCCGAGCTGGGCAGCCCGGTCGCCGTCCCGGAACGCTGAGAGGGCTGTCGAGGAAAAGGAAGCTCTTCCCGCGTCAGCGGGCCCCAGACGTGGGCATGGCTTCCTTTTCCTCGCGGGGCCCTAACCGGTGGGGTCGATCTCCTCCGGGTCCCGGCCCAGCAGCACCGCCACCTGGTCGACGACGACGTCGCGCACCAGGTCGGCGAGGTCGTCGCGGTCGTGCGCGCGCAGCTCCAGCGGCCGCCGGTAGACGATGATCCGCGGCGGCACCTCGCGGCCGCCCTCCCGGTGGGCGGGCAGGACCCGGGCCAGCGGCACGCTGCCGTCGTCGAGCACGTCGGCGTCGAGCACCACCTCGTCGGGGCTGGTGTGCTCGACCCAGGGCACGTCCTCCACGGCGAACTCGACGCCGGCCAGCTCCTTCTCCCAGCGGCGCTCGAGGTCCTCCACCGCGTCGAGGACGAGGTCGTCGAACTGCTCGCCGCGACTGCGCGCCAGCGGCAGCCCCTCGGGGACCAGCCGTCCGCGCAGGCCACGACCGTGCCGGTCACGGCGGGAACGGGCGGGTCGGGTCATGGTGGGTGCGAGCGTACGGCCGGGGACGCGGCGGCCGCCGGTCCTGGTGCGACGGTCCCCGGGGCGACCGCCCGGCGGTGCCCGCGGGACCGTCGTGGAGGATGGGGCGGCTGCTGTCGCGGGGACCGAGAAACCCGGTGTGCCTGATGCCATGGACCGGGGTACGCGTCTACTGTGCGTTGCGTGAGGAACCGGTGGTGAGGCAGTCACGTCGCTGCTCGCGCAGCGGCTGCGCGCAACCAGCGGCAGCGACCTTGACCTACGTGTACGCGGAGTCGACCGCTGTCGTCGGCCCGTTGGCGACGTTCTCGGAGCCGCACAGCTACGACCTCTGCGAGTTCCACGCCGAGCGGCTGACCGTGCCGCGCGGCTGGGAGGTCGTCCGGCACGAGATCGACCTCGAGGACTCCGGCCCGACCGGCGACGACCTGCTCGCCCTGGCCGACGCCGTCCGCGAGGCGGCCCGGCCCGAGCCCCCGCGCCCGCCGGCCGACGACGGCAGCGGCACGCGCCGCGGTCACCTACGGGTCCTGCCCGACATCCCCTGAACACCGACCCCGTCCTCCCTCACCGCTCGCACGCTCGCGGCGAGCCTCTGGACGGGGCCACCCGGTCGGGGGTGGCCGGCACCGCGTCGCTGTGCCGGAGGTGCGGGCCCGCCGTTAGGGTCGGCGGCGCGTCGGTGACCGGTGGGGTCACCGACGGGAGCACCCGAAGGTGAGCGCGTGTCGGATCTCTCGTCGATCATCAAGGCCTACGACGTCCGCGGTGTCGTCCCCGACCAGTGGGACGAGGACGTCGCCCGGCGGATCGGTGCCGCGTTCGCGGAGTTCGTCCACCAGGAGAGCGGCGCGACCGCCGTCGTGACCGCGCACGACATGCGCGACTCCTCCGTGCCGCTGTCCCGGGCCTTCGCCGAGGGCGTCCTGTCCCGCGGCGTCGACGTCGTGGAGGCGGGGCTCGGCTCGACCGACCTGCTCTACTTCGCCTCCGGCTCGCTGGACGTCCCCGGGGCGATGTTCACCGCCAGCCACAACCCGGCGCAGTACAACGGCATCAAGCTGTGCCGGGCCGGCGCCGCCCCCGTGGGGCAGGACTCCGGCCTGGCCACCATCCGCGAGTGGGCGGAGCGGGACGGCTACGACCGCGAGCCCGAGCGGGTCGCCTCCATCGCGCAGCGCGACCTGCTCTCGGCCTACGCCGCCCACCTGCGCTCGCTGGTCGACCTGTCCGGCATCCGGCCGCTGCGCGTGGTCGTCGACGCGGGCAACGGGATGGGCGGGCACACCGTCCCGGTCGTCCTCGACGGCCTGCCGCTGGAGATCGTGCCGATGTACTTCGAGCTCGACGGCTCCTTCCCCAACCACGAGGCCAACCCCCTGGACCCGGCGAACCTGGTCGACCTGCAGGAGGCGATGCGCCGCGAGCGCGCGGACATCGGCCTGGCCTTCGACGGGGACGCCGACCGGGTGTTCGTCGTCGACGAGAACGGCGACCCGGTCAGCCCCTCGGCGATCACCGCGCTGGTCGCCGTCCGGGAGCTGGCCAAGGGCCGGGGGACGACGATCATCCACAACCTGATCACCTCGCGCGCGGTGCCGGAGATCGTCCGGGAGCACGGCGGGGAGCCGGTGCGGACCCGCGTCGGGCACTCGTTCATCAAGGCCGAGATGGCCCGCACCGACGCCGTCTTCGGCGGGGAGCACTCCGCGCACTACTACTTCCGCGACTTCTGGCGGGCCGACACCGGCATGCTCGCCGCCATGCACGTGCTCGCCGCGCTCGGCGAGCAGGGCCGGCCGCTGTCCGAGCTGACCGCCGCCTACAGCCGCTACGCCGCGTCGGGGGAGATCAACTCGACCGTGGAGGACGCGCCGGGGCGGGCGAAGGCGGTCCGTGAGGTCTTCGAGGGCGAGGGCGGCACCGTCGACGAGCTCGACGGCCTCACCGTGCAGCTGCCCGACGGGTCGTGGTTCAACCTGCGGGCCAGCAACACCGAGCCCCTGCTGCGGCTCAACGTCGAGGCCCCGGACGGCGACCGCATGGCCGCGCTCCGGGACCGTGTGCTGGAGGTGGTGCGCGCATGACCGGGACCCCCGGCGCCCCGGCCGCCGGTCCGCTCGGCCTGGACCCGGCGCTGTTGGCGATCCTCGCCTGCCCCGACACCCACCACAGCCCGCTGACGGTCGACGAGGAGGCCGGCGAGCTGCTGTGCACTACCTGCGACCGGGCCTTCCCGGTGCGCGACGGCATCCCGGTCCTGCTGCTCGACGAGGCCCGGCACCGCGGTGCCGGCGGGTGACCGGTACGGACGCGACCACCAGGGAGTCGACGCGATGACCTCACCAGAGCTGGCCGAGGAGGTCCTCGACGACCTCGAGCTGCTGCGGGCCCGCGATCCCCGGGGCCTGCTGCCGGCCGTCGCCGGCGCCGGTGCGCAGGTCCGGGAGACCTCCCGGCTCACCGAGGAGGCCGGCCTCGAGCGGGTCACCGCCGGCGGCCGGCCGCGGGGGCTGGTCATCGTCGGCCGGCGCGAGGGGGCGGTGGCCGCGTCGGTGCTGCGGGCGCTGCTCGGGCCGGCCAGCCCGGTGACGGTGGACGTCGTCCCGGGGCCGGACCTCCCGGTGTGGACCGGCCCGAGCGACATCGCCGTGGTCGCCACCCGGACCGGCGCCGGCCGGTACGCGGTGACGCCGGCCTACGAGGCGGCCCGCCGCGGCGTGACGCTGGTGGGCATCGGTGCGGAGGACGCCCCGCTGCGCGCGGCCTGCTCGACCGCCCGCGCGCCCTACGTCCCCCTGCCCCGCTCGCGGGTGCGGCACACCACGCTGTGGTCGCTGCTCACGCCCCTGCTCCAGCTGGCCGTCGGCCTGGAGCTGGTCTCCGAGGCCACCGCCGACCTCGAGGCGGTCGCCGCGGCTCTCGACGAGGTCGCCACCGAGTGCGGTCCGGCGCAGGAGTCCTTCGTCAACCCGGCCAAGACACTGGCCCTCGAGCTGCTGGACGCGCTGCCGGTGATCGCCGCCGAGGGGCCGCTGGCCGGCACCGCCGCCACCCGGATCGCCGACCAGCTCGCCACCCTGGCCGGGCTGCCGGCGACGACCTTCCGGATGCCGGACCAGCGGGTCGCCGCCTGCGCGGTGCTGCGCGGGCCGCTGACCCTGGGGGGCGGCGCCGACGACTTCTTCCGGGACCGGGCTGAGGGCGGCGACCGGCGGTTGCGCCTGCTCACCGTGCGCGACCTCGACGCCGGCGACCTCGACGACGCGGGGGAGCGGGAGCCCCGGTCGGCGCGGGAGGGCCTGACCGATGCGCTGCACACCGCGACGGCGTCCAACGTCCCCGTGAGTGGACTGGCCGAGCACGGGGAACCGGAGCGGTACGGCCGGCTGCCCCGGCTGGCCCGTCAACTGGCCGTGGCCGACTTCGCCGCCGTGTACCTGGCCCTGGCACTGGACGCCGAGAGGGTCGCCCGCCCATGAGTACCGACACGAGCAGGTCCAGCCCGCCCGGTGGGCACGAGACGGCGCACGACGACGCCGGCGGAGGCCACGGGGGCGGCCACGGCGGCACCAAGGCGATCATCGCCGCGCTGGCGGCCAACCTCGGCATTGCGGCCGCGAAGTTCATCGCCTGGATCGTCACCGGCGCCTCCTCCATGCTGGCCGAGGCGATCCACTCGGTCGCCGACTCCGGCAACCAGGTGCTGCTCCTGGTGGGCGGCAAGCGGGCGCAGCGTGCGGCCACGCCGCAGCACCCGTTCGGGTTCGGCCGCGACCGCTACATCTACGCGTTCATCGTCGCGATCGTGCTGTTCAGCGTCGGTGGGCTGTTCGCCATCTACGAGGGCGTGCACAAGCTCCAGCACCCCGAGGAGCTGACCTCCCCCGCGTGGGCCATCGGCGTCCTCGTGGTGGCCATCGGCCTGGAGAGCTTCTCCCTGCGGACGGCGGTCAAGGAGACCTCCGCGGTCAAGCCGCCGCAGCAGAGCTACTGGCAGTTCATCCGCACCGCCCGCTCGCCGGAGCTCCCGGTGGTGCTCCTCGAGGACACCGGCGCCCTCGCCGGCCTGGTGCTGGCGCTGCTCGGGGTCGGGCTGGCCGCCGTCACCGGCAACGGCGTCTTCGACGGCATCGGCACCGTGGCCATCGGCGTCCTGCTGGTGGGGATCGCGGTGGTCCTGGCGATCGAGACCAAGAGCCTCCTGCTCGGCGAGTCGGCGACCCCCGAGCACCAGCAGCGGATCGTCGCCGCCCTGGAGTCGCAGGGGGCGGGGATCTCGGTCATCCACATGCGGACGCTGCACCTGGGCCCGGAGGAGCTGCTCGTGGCCGCCAAGATCGCGGTGCGGGACTGCGAGACGGGGGAGACGATCGCGCGCTCCATCGACGAGGCCGAGGAGCGGATCCGCGCCGCCGTGCCGATCGCCCGGGTCATCTACCTGGAGCCGGACCTGCGCCGGCCGGGGACGACGGCCGGGTCGGGGGCGTCGGCCGTACCGCGAGCGTGAGCCGGCTGTCGTCCCGGCCGGGCGCCGGCCGGAGCACAGTGGGGGCATGAGCCGCACGCACCTCGGCCCGGCCCGCCGTCGCGCCGACCGGGCGCGGCTGGCCGACGAGGTGGTCGACGTGCTGGTCGTCGGCGGGGGAGTGACCGGTGCCGGCACGGCCCTGGACGCCGCAAGCCGGGGCCTGTCGGTCGCCCTCCTCGAGGCCCGCGACTGGGCCTCCGGCACCTCCAGCCGCTCCAGCCGGCTGATCCACGGCGGGCTGCGCTACCTCGAGCAGCTGGCCTTCCCGCTGGTCCGGGAGGCGCTGCACGAGCGCTCCCGGCTGGTGAACACCATCGCCCCGCACCTGGTCCGCCCGCTGCCGTTCCTGCTGCCGCTGACCGCGCCCGGCTGGCAGCGCGCCTACTACGGCGCGGGGGTGGCGCTCTACGACGTCCTCGGTGCCGCCCTCGACGCCGACCGCGGGGTGCCCGCCCACCGGCACCTGTCCCGGCGGGCCACGCTCGCGGCCTTCCCGGCGCTGCGCCCCGACGCGGTCGTCGGCGCGATCCGCTACTGGGACGCCCAGGTCGACGACGCCCGGCACACCCTCGCCGTCGTCCGGACGGCGGCCGGCTACGGGGCGCGGGTGCTCTCCAGCGCCCGGGTGACCGGGCTGCTCCGCGACGGCGACGGCGACCGGGCCCCGGTCGTCGGCGTGCGCGTGGCCGACCTCACCGACGGCTCCTCGTTCTCGGTGCGGGCACGCAGTGTGGTGGCGGCCACCGGCGTCTGGAGCGACGACGTCGGCGCGATGCTGGGCGGGTCGGCGCCCAGCCTGCGGGTCCGCGCGTCCAAGGGCGTGCACCTCGTCGTGCCGCGGGAGGCGATCGACGTCGGCGACGTCGCCGCGCGGCCGGGGCTGATCCTGCGGACGGCCACCAGCGTGCTGTTCGTCATCCCGTGGGGCGACCAGTGGATCGTGGGCACCACCGACACCCCGTGGAAGCTCGACCGCGACCACCCCGCGGCCAGCAGCGCCGACATCGGCTACCTGCTCGACCAGGCCAACCGGGTGCTCGCCCGGCCGCTGACGGCCGACCAGGTCGTCGGCGTCTACGCGGGGCTGCGGCCGCTGCTCGAGGGGGAGGCCGACCAGACCAGCCGGCTGTCCCGGGAGCACGCCGTCGTCGCGCCGGTGCCCGGCCTGGTCCTGGTGGCCGGGGGCAAGTACACGACCTACCGGGTCATGGCGGCCGACGCCGTCGACGCGGCCACCGCCGCGCTGCCGGGCGTGCCGCCCTCGCGCACCGCGCACCTGCCCCTGGTCGGGGCGCACCGCTGGCAGGCCGTGCGCGGCACCGCCCCGGAGCTGGCCGCGGCCACCGGGCTGCCGGAGGACGCCGTCGAGCGGCTGCTGCACCGGCACGGGGACCGCGTCGGCGACGTGCTCGACCTCGTCCGCGCCGACCCCGACCTGGGCCGGCCGCTGCCCGGGGCGCCGGCGCACCTGGCCGCCGAGGTGGTGCACGCCGTCACCGTCGAGGGGGCGCTGCACGTCGACGACGTCCTGACCCGCCGGACGCGGGTGTCGATCACCACGCCGCACCGCGGCACCGAGTCGGCCCGGGCGGTCGCCGAGCTGATGGCCGGACCGCTGAGGTGGGACGCGGAGCGGGTCGACCGGGAGGTGGCCCACTACCAGGCGCGGGTGGAGGCGGAGCGGGAGTCGCAGCGGATGCCCGACGACCGCACCGCCGACGCCGCCCGGCTGGGCGCCCCGGACGTGCGCGCGGCGGTGTGAGCGCGGATGACCCTTTCGGGGGATGGAGCCCGCAGCGGTGACGTCCGTAATAACTGGTGTGCTCTCCCCTTCAGTAGCCTCGTCCGTGATGTGGCAGCTCACCAGTGCAGTCCGGTTCTACCCGTGGGGCAGCCGGACGGTCATCCCCGAGCTGCTGGGGCAGCCCAGCCCGGCTGACCGCCCGCACGCGGAGCTGTGGATGGGAGCGCACCCCGACGAGCCCAGCCTCCTCACCGACGGCCGCTCGCTGGACAAGGCGATCGCCGAGGAGCCCGAGCGGCTGCTCGGCTCGCCGGTGGTCGAGCGCTTCGGCGCCCGGCTGCCGTTCCTCCTGAAGGTGCTGGCCGCCGACGCGCCGCTGTCCCTGCAGGCGCACCCCACCATGGCCCAGGCCGCCGCCGGCTACGCGGCCGAGGAGGCGGCCGGCGTCCCCCAGGACGACCCGACGCGGACCTTCAAGGACCCGTGGCACAAGCCCGAGCTGCTGGTGGCGCTGACCACCTTCGAGGCGCTGTGCGGTTTCCGGCCGGTGGAGGAGTCGCTGCACTGCCTGGCCAAGCTGCAGGTGCCCGAGCTCAAGCCGACGATCGCCGCGCTCGCCCGCCGGGGCCTGCGGGCGGCCATCCCGCAGCTGCTCGCCCTCTCCGGCCGGCGTCGCACCGCGCTGGTGGAGGCGGTCGCCGAGGCCGCGGCCGGCTTCGTGGCCGCGCACGACCCGGAGTTCATCAACACCTACCGCTGGGCAGCGACGCTCGCCGAGGCCTACCCCGGCGACGCCGGCGTCGTGATCTCGCTGCTGTGCAACCACCTCAAGCTGGCACCCGGGGAGGCGGTGTTCCTGCCCGCCGGAAACCTGCACGCCTACCTCAGCGGGGCCGGCGTCGAGGTCATGGCCAGCTCGGACAACGTGCTGCGCGGCGGCCTGACCGGCAAGCACGTCGACCTCGCCGCGCTCATCGAGGTGCTCGACTTCAGCGACGGCCGCGTCCCGGTGCTCCACCCGGTGCTCGGCCCCGGCGGGCTGCGCTACCCCGTGCCGGTCGAGGACTTCGACCTCACCCGGGTCGCCCTGGACAGCCAGTCGGGCACGCTCACCACGCGCGGGCCCCAGGTCCTGCTGTGCACCGAGGGCCGGGCGGTCCTCGTGGCCGCCGACGGCGAGCTGGTGCTGGAGAAGGGCCAGTCGGCGTTCGTGCCGGCGGGGGAGCCGGTCAGCGCGCGCGGCCCGGCAGTCCTGTACCGGACCACCACCAACCTGGGCTGAGCGACCGGGCGCCACCCCGGCCGGACCGGGCGTGGCGCCACCGGAGGGCCGCGATCGCGGCCTAACGTCGGGGGGGTCGTGACCTCCCGCCCCCGCTCCGCCCTGCGCCGGCTCGCCGCCGGTGTGGTCGCGCTCGCCCTGGCCGGGAGCGTCACGGGCTGCGAGCCGTTCCTCGACACCGGCAGCGACGCCGGCCCGGTCCCCGTCTCCGGTGCGCAGGCGGGCTCCGCCCTGGCCGCGCTGGAGGAGCTGGCGGTCAAGGGACGCGCGCCCCGCACCGGCTACGACCGGGACCGCTTCGGCGCCGGCTGGGTGGACACCGACCGGAACGGGTGCGACACCCGCAACGACGTCCTGGCGCGGGACCTGACCGGCGAGACGTTCCGGCCGGGCACCCGGAACTGCGTCGTCCTCAGCGGCACCCTCGCCGACCCGTACTCCGGGCGCACCATCGAGTTCCGCCGCGGCGAGGGCACCAGCGAGCAGGTGCAGATCGACCACGTCGTGGCCCTGTCGGACGCCTGGCAGAAGGGCGCCCAGGGCTGGGACGCGGCCCGCCGCACCGAGTTCGCCAACGACCCGCTCAACCTGCTCGCCGTCGACGGGCCGCTCAACCAGCAGAAGTCCGACGGCGACGCGGCCACCTGGCTGCCGCCGAGCCGGGGGTACCGCTGCGCCTACGTGGCCCGGCAGGTGGCGGTGAAGGCCACCTACGGGCTCTGGGTCACCCAGGGCGAGCACGACGCGATCGCCGACGTCCTCGCCGGGTGCCCCGGCGAGCCGCTCCCCGAGGCGCCGGTTGCGGCGCCGGCGGCGGTGTCCTACGCCGGCTGCGACGCGGTCCGGGCGGCCGGGGCCGCGCCGCTCCGGCGCGGCGAGCCGGGCTGGCAGGACGCCTTCGACGGTGACGGCGACGGCCTGGCCTGCGAGTAGCCGGGGCACGGCGGGGACGACGTACCCTGGACGACGGCACGAGCCCCGCCGAAGCCTCGGCATGCTCGCTCGCCCGGGGCGCACCGGGACCACAGCGACCGACCGATGCCCGCCCACCCGGGGCCGGGCCGATCACTGGAGCGACATGACCGCCAGCACTGGCACCCCTGTCCTGACCGACGGCGACTTCAAGGTCGCCGACCTCTCCCTCGCCGGCTTCGGCCGCAAGGAGATCCGCCTCGCCGAGCACGAGATGCCCGGGCTGATGGCGCTGCGCGCCGAGTACGGCGACGCCCAGCCGCTGGCCGGCGCCCGGATCGCCGGCTCCCTGCACATGACCGTCCAGACCGCCGTCCTGATCGAGACGCTGACCGCGCTCGGCGCCGACGTCCGCTGGGTGAGCTGCAACATCTTCTCCACCCAGGACCACGCCGCCGCGGCGATCGTCGTCGGCGACGGCACCCCGGAGCAGCCCTCCGGCGTCCCGGTGTTCGCCTGGAAGGGCGAGACGCTGGAGGACTACTGGTGGTGCACCCAGCGGCTGTTCGAGTTCCGCGACGGGAACGGCGACGTCGTCGGCCCGAACATGCTGCTCGACGACGGCGGTGACGCCACGCTGCTGGTGCACCTGGGCACCCGCTTCGAGGCCGAGGGCGCCGTCCCCGACACCACCGACGCCGACTCCGAGGAGTACGGCGTCATCCTCGACGTCCTGCGCGGCACCCTCGCCACCGACGGGCAGTACTGGACCGGCATCGGCCAGGGCATCCGCGGCGTGACCGAGGAGACCACCACCGGCGTCATGCGGCTCTACGAGCTCGCCCGCGACGGCCGGCTGCTGTTCCCGGCGATCAACGTCAACGACTCGGTGACCAAGAGCAAGTTCGACAACCTCTACGGCTGCCGGCACTCGCTCATCGACGGGATCAACCGGGCCACCGACGTGATGATCGGCGGCAAGGTGGCCGTGGTCTGCGGCTACGGCGACGTCGGCAAGGGCTGCGCGGAGTCGCTGCGCGGCCAGGGCGCCCGGGTGATCGTCACCGAGATCGACCCGATCTGCGCGCTGCAGGCGGCGATGCACGGCTACGAGGTGACCACGCTGGAGGCGGTCATCGGCAAGGCCGACATCATCATCACCGCGACCGGCAACAAGGACATCATCACCGCCGACCTGCTGTCGCAGACCAAGCACCAGGCGATCGTGGGCAACATCGGCCACTTCGACAACGAGATCGACATCGCCGGTCTGGCCCGCACCCCGGGCATCGAGCGGACCACGATCAAGCCGCAGGTCGACGAGTGGCGGTTCGCCGACGGCCACACGATCATCGTGCTCTCCGAGGGCCGGCTGCTGAACCTCGGCAACGCCACCGGGCACCCCAGCTTCGTGATGAGCGCGTCGTTCTCCAACCAGGTGCTCGCCCAGATCGAGCTGTGGAACAACCGGGCCGCCTACGAGGGGCAGACCCCGGGCGTCACCGTGCTGCCGAAGAAGCTCGACGAGCACGTGGCCCGGCTGCACCTGGACGCGCTCGGCGTGCAGCTCACCGAGCTGACCAAGGTGCAGGCCGACTACATCGGGGTGGCCGTGGAGGGCCCGTTCAAGTCGGACCACTACCGCTACTGAGCGACGCGCACCGCTTTCGGGTGACACACGGAGGGCACCCGTCCGGCGCATCGCCGGGCGGGTGCCCTCCTTTTCGCACGCAGCAGCGCAGAATGGGCGTCGTGCCACCCACCGCTGCCCAGAACGGCTCCAGCCGCGGCCGTGTCCTCGTCGTCGACGACGACGCCGCCCTCGCCGAGATGCTCGGCATCGTGCTCCGGCGCGAGGGCTACGAGCCGGCCTTCGTGTCCGACGGCAACCGCGCGGTGGGCGTGTTCCAGCAGACCCGCCCCGACATCGTGCTGCTCGACCTCATGCTGCCCGGTCGCAACGGGCTGCAGATCTGCCAGGACATCCGCACCCAGTCGACGGTGCCGATCGTCATGCTCACCGCCAAGGGCGACACGATCGACGTCGTCCAGGGCCTGGAGGCCGGCGCCGACGACTACGTGACCAAGCCGTTCAAGCCGGTCGAGCTGGTCGCCCGGGTCCGCGCTCAGCTGCGCCGCGGGGAGACCGGCCAGGCGGAGAACCTCAGCATCGGTGACGTGCAGATCGACGTCCCGGCGCACCAGGTCACGCGGGACGGCGTCCCGATCGCGCTGACCCCGCTGGAGTTCGACCTGCTGGTCGCGCTGGCCCGCAAGCCGCGCCAGGTGTTCACCCGCGAGCTGCTGCTCGAGCAGGTGTGGGGCTACCGGCACGCCGCCGACACCCGGCTGGTGAACGTCCATGTGCAGCGGCTCCGCGCCAAGATCGAGCGGGACCCGGAGCGGCCGGAGATCGTGCTCACCGTGCGCGGGGTCGGCTACAAGGCGGGCCCGCCGTGATGGGCCGCCCGCGGCCGTGAGCACCACCCGGCCGGCGCCGGCCGATCCGGCCCAGGCGCCGACTGGCGAGCCGTCGTCCTCCGCGGGGACGGTGGGCCCACCCCCGGCCGCGCCCCACCCCGGGCTCCCGGGGGAGCTGCGGCGGCTGCGCCGTGGGCTGCGGCGCCGGACCATCCGCGCCCGCCGGCTGTCGCGCCGGCTGGGCCGGCAGGCGCTGCACGCATGGCGGTCGTCGCTGCACGTGCGCATCGGCGCGATCACGATGGTCGTCGCCGGCACGGTCGTGGTCATCGTGAGCATGGTGCTGTTCAGCCAGATCCGGGACCAGCTGCTGTCGGTGAAGCGGCAGGCCGCCGTCGACCAGGCCCAGGCCGGCGTGCTGTACGCGCAGAACGAGGTGGCCGGCATCGCCACGGGGGACGCCCCGAGCGTCCGGTCGACGCTGGACCGCACCGTCAAGAGCCTCATGGACCGCCGCGGCGAGGCCGGTGACTTCGACGTCGTCATGGTCTACCGCAGCGGCGACACCGACCGCCCCGCGCCGAGCCGCCGGTACGTGTACCCGGCCATCCCCGCCGAGCTGCGCGCCGACGTCGCCTCCGGCGGCCAGTTCTCGCAGTACGCGATGGTCCCCGACGCCGCCGGCGAGCCCCGCCCGACGCTGCTGATCGGCGCGCCCGTGCCCACCGACGCCGCGGCCACGGAGCGGATCGAGCTGTACTACGCGTTCCCCCTCGTCCAGGAGGAGGAGAGCCTGTCGCTGATCCGCAGCACCGTCGTCATCAGCGGCATCGCCCTCACCCTGTTCGTCGTCGGCATCGGGGTGCTGGTCACCCGGCTGGTCGTCGACCCGGTCCGCCGGGCGGCCGGCACCGCGCAGCGGCTGGCCGAGGGGCAGCTCGAGGAGCGGATGACGGTGCGCGGCGAGGACGACCTCGCCCGGCTGGCCACCAGCTTCAACGCGATGGCCGACAGCCTGCAACGGCAGATCACCCAGCTGGAGGGGCTCTCCCAGCTCCAGCAGCGGTTCACCTCCGACGTGTCGCACGAGCTGCGCACGCCGCTGACCACCGTGCAGATGGCCGCGGAGATCCTCTACGAGTCCCGCGCCGACTTCCCGGCGCACGTGGCGCGCTCGGCGGAGCTGCTGCAGACCGAGCTCGACCGGTTCGAGGTGCTGCTCACCGACCTGCTGGAGATCAGCCGCTACGACGCCGGGGCCGCCGTCCTCGAGTGGGAGCCCACCGACCTCGGCGCCCTCGTGGGCCGGGTGGCCGCCGGGATGTCCGCGCTGGCCGAGCGGCACGGCTGCGAGCTGAGCGTGAGCGGTCCCGACGAGGAGGTCATCGCCGAGGTCGACGCCCGCCGGGTGGAGCGGATCCTGCGCAACCTGGTCGGGAACGCGATCGAGCACGGAGCCGGCCGGCCCGTGGAGATCACCTGGGCGGCCAACCGGACGGCGGCCGCGGTGACCGTGCGCGACCACGGCGTGGGGCTCAGCTCCGCCGAGGCCCAGCACGTGTTCGACCGGTTCTGGCGGGCCGACCCGTCCCGGGTGCGGACGGTCGGCGGCAGCGGCCTGGGCCTGTCGATCAGCCTCGAGGACGCCCGGCTGCACGGCGGGTGGCTGCAGGTGTGGGGCCAGCCCGGCGCGGGCGCCCAGTTCCGGCTGACCGTGCCGCTGACCGCGGGGACGGACCTGACCAGCTCCCCGCTGCCGCTGCGGCCGGCGGTCGGCCGCCGCGCCGGGGTCCAGCGGTGAGGCGCCGCCGCGGGACGGCGGCGGGCCTGCTCGCCGGCCTGCTGACGCTGGCGACGGCGTGCTCGACGGTCCCGACCAGTTCGGCGACGATGCAGATCACCCAGGCGCCGACCCGCTCGGACGCCCCGGTCGGCATCGAGCCGCTGTCCCCGGTGGCGGAGGCCACGCCCGACGAGATCGTGCGCGGCTTCCTCGACGCCGCGGCCAGCACCGTGCGCGGACACCCGGTGGCCCGCGAGCACCTGACGCCGGACGCCACGCGGACGTGGTCGGACGAGTCGGGCATCACCGTCCTCGGCCCGGACTACGCCACGGTGACCACCGACGCCGGCACGGTGGCGGTGACCGCGGAGCTGGTGGGCACGATCGACCAGCGGGGCGTGTTCACCGTGTCCGGCCAGGGCGTCTACGCCCGCGACTTCACCCTCCAGGAGGTCGAGGGGGAGTGGCGGATCACCAACCCGCCGGACGGGCTGACCATCCTCGAGCCGGACTTCGAGCGGCTCTACCAGCGCCGCGACCTCTACTTCCTCGACCCCACGGGGCGGCGGGTGGTGCCCGACCCGCGGTACCTGATCAGCGGCGAGGCGCAGCCGACCGTGCTGGTGGAGCGGATGCTCGACGGGCCGTCGGCCCAGCTGCAGGCCGGCGTCCGGAACTCCCTCGCCGGCGCGGCGCTGCGCCGGGCCGTGTCGGTCTCCGCCCAGACGGTGACCGTCGACCTCACCGGGCTGGCCGAGGCGCCGGAGTCGCAGCTCAGCGAGCTGTCCGCGCAGCTGGTGTGGACCCTCGAGCAGCTGCCCGCCCGGACGGTGGAGATCCTGGTGGACGGCGAGCCGTTGCCCCTCGACGGCGTCCCCCAGCGGCAGTCGGTCGACACGTGGACGAGGTTCGACCCCGACACCGTGCCGGTGGGCGCGGTCGGCCACTACGTCGACGCCGGCGCGCTGCGGATGGTGCCGGCCGACCCGGCGCCGGGGCCGGCCGGGGCCGGCGCCTACGGCCTCACCGGCGCCGCGATCGCCACCGACGAGCGCACCGGCGAGCCCACCCAGATGGTGGGGACGACCGACCGCGACGGCCCGGCCGTCCTGCTGTCCGGTCCGTACGGCGGCGACCTCGTCCCGGTGCTGTCCGGGAGCAGCCTCACCGCACCCACGGTCGCCGCGACCCGGGAGGAGTTCTGGGTGGTGCGCGACGGCGGCGCGGTGGTCCGGGTGCCGGCCGGTGGCACCCCGCAGCCGGTCACCGTCCCCACGCTGGCCGGCCTGGGGCGCGCCACGGTGCTGCAGCTGTCGCCGGACGGCGTCCGGGCCGCCGTCGTGGTGGAGAACGGGCAGCGGGAGAGCCTCCTCGTCGGGACGGTGGTGCGCTCCGAGGACGGCCCGGTGGCGCTGCGCGACCTGCGGGACGTGGCGCCGTCGCTGTCCCAGGTCGCCGACGTGGCGTGGCGGACGGCGGGCAGCCTGCTGCTGCTGGCCGGGGACGCGGAGGAGGGCCGGATCGAGCCCTACGTGGTGGGCGTGGACGGCTGGGGCCTGGACTCCGTGCCGACCGCCGGGCTGCCCAGCCAGCCGACCAGTGTCGCGGCGGCCCCCGGACAGCCGCCGCTGGTGAGCGCGGGGGGCACGATCTGGCAGTGGCAGCTGGCCGGCGGCACCTGGGTCACGCTGGTCCGCGGCGCCCAGCCGCTGCCGGGGACCGAGCCGGTCTACCCGCTCTGACGCCGTCGTCCACAGATCCGCGGCGGGCCTGGGCGCCCGGTGCCCCGGGGACGAGGCTGGCCGGGTGGACGGCGGGGTGCTCGACGCGCTGGCCGACCTGCTCCTGCCGCGCACCTGCGCCGGCTGCGAGCTGCCCGGTGCGCTGCTGTGCCGCCGCTGCGCGGGGCTGCTGACGCTGCCGCACCTGGCCCAGCCGCGGCGCTTCCCGCCCGGCTTCCCGCCGACGGTGGCGGCCAGCGCCTACGCGGGACCGGTCCGCCCGACCGTGAACGCCTTCAAGGAACGCGGCCGCGCGGAGCTGGCGCGGCCGCTGGGCGCCGCGCTGGCCCTGGCGGTCGCGGGAGTGCTCGCCGGGCTGGCCCGCGCTCCCGGGCCGGTGCGGCTGGTGCCGGTGCCCAGCGGCCGGGCGGCGCTGCGGGCGCGCGGCCGCGACCACGTCCGGGAGCTGACCGGCCGGGCGGTGGCCGAGCTAAGTC